>JBNMGS010000071.1:0-7453 GCA_050872365.1 Lachnospira sp. | reverse complement strand
TATAAATGATAAATAAAATGTATTTATACAGGATGGATAGTCAGTCGTTTGTATTTATTGGATGTAGCTTTAAGTAAATCGCAGGTATAGGAATAGGAGTATGATATGATTTCAAATCAGATTTTACAGACAACTGTCGATGGATTAAAAGAAATATCACGAGTTGATTTATGTGTTATTGATGCAGAGGGTAAAGTTGTTGCAAAAACATTTGATAGTGTTGCCGAATGCACAGCTGATGCACTTGTGTTTATAGATTCACCAGCAGATAGTCAGGTAGTTAATGGATACCAGTTTTTCAAGGTTGTTGAAGACGGTAATCTTGAATATATAATATTGGCAAAGGGAACAAGCGATGATGTGTTTATGCTTGGAAAGCTTGCAGCATTCCAGATACAGAATCTTCTTGTTGCATATAAAGAAAGATTTGATAAAGATAACTTTATTAAGAATCTTCTCCTTGATAATCTTTTAAGGGTTGATATATATACAAGAGCTGAAAAGCTTCATATTGAAACAGATGTGAAACGAGTTGTATACATAATAGAGACAAAGCATGAAAAAGATACTAATGCACTTGAGACAGTAAGAACATTATTTGCTTCAAGAACAAGAGATTTTATAACAGCAGTTGACGAGAAGAGTATAATACTTGTAAGGGAAGTTAAACCTAACGAGACATATGAAGATCTTGATAAGACAGCTGAGGTTATTATAGATATGCTTAATACTGAGGCTATGAGCTCAGCACATATAGCATATGGTACTATTGTTAATGATATCAGGGAAGTTTCAAGGTCATATAAGGAAGCTAATATGGCGCTTGATGTTGGAAAGATATTTTATAGTGATAAGAACGTAGTTGCTTATAACCGGCTTGGAATAGGTCGTCTTATATATCAGCTCCCACTTCCTTTATGTCAGATGTTCATCAGGGAAATATTTGATGGCAAATCACCTGATGATCTTGATGATGAAACATTATCAACCATTAACAAGTTTTTTGATAACAGTCTTAATGTATCAGAGACATCAAGACAGTTATATATTCACAGAAATACGCTTGTATACAGACTTGACAAGCTTCAGAAGACTACAGGTCTGGATCTTAGAGTGTTTGATGATGCGATTACATTCAAGATAGCACTTATGGTTGTTAAGTATATGAAATATATGGAAAGTAAGGATACATATTAGTATTTGCAATTATTTATTGATTTATTTGTTTACAGATTTATCAATATACTGGATACCAGGGGCAAAAGGTTTAAATTCACACGAGCTTGCTCATAGATGGTGGCTTTTGACCCAGGCATCATATACCAGAAAAAGTTATATGTACAGTTTGGAGGAATATATACAATGATAATTATGGAAGATGTTACGAAAACGTATGCATCTGGTTCAGATGTTCCTGCATTGAACGGAATTAATCTGCATATCCAGGAAGGCGAATTCGTATTCATAGTAGGTAAGAGTGGTTCTGGTAAATCTACGCTTATCAAGCTTCTTCTTAAGGAACTTGATCCTACATCAGGAAAAATATATGTTAACAAGAAGTATCTTAATAAACTTACAAGAAAGAAATTACCTTATCTTAGAAGAGATATAGGCGTGGTATTCCAGGATTTCCGTTTGTTACCAGATAGAAACATTTATGAGAATATTGCATTTGCACAGAAAGTAGTAGAGGCACCGACTAAGAAGATTAAGAGTAATGTGCTTAAAATGCTTTCTATGGTCAACCTTCTTGATAAGTATAAGTCTTATCCTAATGAGTTATCAGGTGGTGAACAGCAGAGAGTTGCTATTGCAAGAGCTTTGATAAACAGACCATCTATACTTTTATGTGATGAGCCTACAGGTAACCTTGATCCAACTAATTCTAACGAGATTATGAAGATTCTTGATGCTGTTAACAAGCAGGGAACTACAGTGCTAGTGGTTACTCACAATATGGAGATTGTTCAGCAGATGAAGAAGAGAACGATTACCATGAGTCAGGGTAAGATTATAAGTGATTTGGAAAAGGGTGGTTATTTCTATGAAGATTAGATCGTTATTTTATCATATTAAAGACGGATTAAAGAACATCTATCGTAATAGACTGTTCTCTCTTGCGTCAATAGCAACTATAGCGGCATGTATATTCCTTTTTGGTTTATTCTATTCGCTTGTAACTAATTTCCAGTATATGATACATAAGGCAGAGAATGAAGTCTGTGTAACAGTATTCTTTGATCAGGGATTATCAGATGCTGATATTAAAAAACTGGGTGATACTATAAGCCAGAGAAATGAAGTGTCACGTATTCATTTTACATCAGCAGATGAAGCATGGGAGAATTATAAGGCAGAATATTTCAAGGATTATCCTCAGCTTGCAGAAGGCTTTAAGGATGATAATCCTCTTGCTAATTCGTCATCATATGAGGTATATCTTAATGATGCGGCAAGTCAGTCAACACTTGTTACATATCTTGAGAATCTTGATGGCATAAGACAGGTAAACAGATCAGAGGCAACAGCCAGTGGACTTGCCAGTGCAGCAAGACTTGTAAGCTATGTTGCAATTGCTATTATTGTTATCCTTCTTGCGGTATCAATATTCCTTATTACTAATACTATTGTTATAGGTATTACAGTACGTAAGGAAGAGATATCTATTATGAAGTATATAGGTGCAACAGACGCATTTGTAGATGCACCATTCTTCGTAGAAGGTATTACTATAGGTATTATAGGATCTATTATACCGCTTGTTATTCTTAGATTTATATATGAGAATGTAATTAACTATGTTATGAATAAGTTCTCAATACTTCAGAATATTCTTGCATTTATGCCGGTTAATGATGTATTCAGGATACTTGTTCCAGTAGGAATCCTTCTTGGTATTGGTATTGGTATATTGGGAAGTTTCTTTGCTGTTAGAAAACATGCTAATGTATAATGTAATGTTGTGTAATGATGTTAGAGGAAAAGGTCTAAGCCTGCCTGCATGAGTTAGCTCATAATCGGGTGAAAGACTTTTGAACCATACATTATATAATTAGTGCATAATTAAAAATGTTATAAGATATAACAGAAACGTGTATTTTATAGGCAAGAATATAGGACTGATGCAAAGAAATTCTTTGGCTGAGGTCCTATTTTACAAGATATTACTTAATAAATCGGTGAAAGAGATTTAGCTGATCAAATATAGAGTGATGTTTTATGGAGGAGTTGTATGAGGAAAGCGTTGGTTAAAAAAGCGGTTACTCTGTTGCTGCTTCTGACATTAATTGTTCCAGCATGTTTTATCAGATATGATGACGTATATGGAGATAACAAACAAAATCTGGATAATGCCAATAATAAAAAGAGTGATCTTCAGAGTGAGTACGATAAAACACAGAAGAAGCTTGATGAACTCAAATCACAGAGTAGTGATATAGAAACTTATCTGGCACAGCTGGATTCGCAGATGTCAACAATTAACAGTTCACTTAATGATGTGAATGGTCAGATAGAACAGACAGAAACAGAAATTGCTGATACAGAAGAAAAGCTTGCTGAGGCCGAAGCTGATGTTGATGAGCAGTATGATTCTATGAAACTCAGGATACAGTATATGTATGAGCATAATGACGAAACATATTTTGCGCTTCTTCTTAATTCGGAAAGTATGGGAGACATGCTTAATAAGGCAGAATATATAACAAAAATTTCTGAATACGACAGAAAAATGCTGGAAAAGTTTAATGATACGGTTAATTTCATAACTGATGCCAAAATAAAACTTGAACAGGATAAGGAAACACTGGTTACAAAACAGGAAGAACTTGAGGATAAGAAAGCTTCATTAGAACTGCTGGAATCAACAAAGCAGAGTGAAATGGCTGCGTTGAAGAAGAATACACAGCAGCAGAAGAGTTATCAGGATTCAATTGAGCAGGCTATAAAGGAACAGGATAGCCTGATTGCAAGCATACAACAGCAGATAAAAGCCGAGGAAGAGGCCAGCAGGAATAATGCCAATCTTAATAATGGTGGTAGTAATGGCAATAGTAACTCTGGCAATTCAGGCAGTGAAAATGGTGGAAGCGCAAAATATGACGGAGGTGCATTCAAATGGCCAACAGTGTCAACAAGAATTACCTCACAATATGGAGATACATCTGGAAGAACATCACCACATAAAGGAATTGATATAGGTGCATCAGTAAGAGGGGTATCAGGAGATCCTATATATGCAGCAGCTGATGGCAAGGTTGTGCTTGCACAATATGGCAATGCCTCTGCCGGTAACTGGATTATGATATATCATGGCAATGGATTATATACAAGGT
Source organism: Lachnospira sp. (assembly GCA_050872365.1). Taxonomy (GTDB): domain Bacteria; phylum Bacillota; class Clostridia; order Lachnospirales; family Lachnospiraceae; genus Lachnospira. The sequence continues at coordinate 3,119 of JBNMGS010000071.1, read as the reverse complement.
ATTTACATGCTTCAAGTCTGCTTGTAAGTGTAGGCACAACTGTAACGAAGGGACAGAAGATAGCACTTATGGGCACGAGTGGCAATTCAGACGGAGTACATCTGCATTTTGATGTAATGCTTAATGGAAGTTATGTGAATCCATGGAATTATCTTAGCAAATAGTTAATAAAGCGGTTATATATGTGAAAATGGAGGATGGTATGGATAATATTGAAAAAGATGAAATGATTCATACTAATGAACAGGATAATGCATCTGAGAATAGAAGACGTATTGAAAACAGACGTGCAAGGGTACGGGAACGGTGTTTTAAGAATGGATTGCTGCTTGGCATAGTATCAACGCTTCTGGTGATTATAATTCTTATCGTAAGTATTGCAGGTGTGTGCATAAGAAAGGGGTATATACACATAGGTGTTAATGGTGATGTGTATATACAGTCTGATGCGGTTACTGACGGAAGCGGAATAGGAAGTGAAGTTGAAGCCAAACTGAATGCAATAGACTCTGTCCTTGATTTGTTTTATTTTGGTAATGTGGATGATGAGAAAGCAAAAACTAATATATACAAGGCTTATCTTAATTCTTATGGTGATAAATATACTGTATATTATACAGCTGATGAGTACAATAAGCTTATGGAAACTACCAATGGTAAGTTCTATGGAATAGGGGCCGTGTGTCAGCAGAGTGATGAAGGCGGTGTACTGCTTGTTGACGTATATGAGAGTGGAGCTGGATATAAGGCAGGTCTTAGAAGCGGAGACAGAATAATACAGGTTGGAGATACAGATGTTACAGACATGGATTTGTCATCGGCAGTAGCACTTGTTAAAGGTGAAAAGGGTACATCGGTTGTTTTAAAAATTATAAGAAATGGTGAAACTGAAGAATATACAGTTGTCAGGGATGAGGTTGAAATCCAGACTGTAAGCTATGGTATGACAGATGATTCTATTGGCTATATTGCGGTTTCACAGTTTGAGGATGTTACTGCAAAGCAGTTTAAGTCAGCCGTTGAGGAACTTAAAAATAATGGTGCCAAAGGAATTATTATAGATATCAGAAACAATCCAGGCGGTCTTTTAACATCAGTTGTTGATATGCTTAAGTATATACTTCCAAATGGTTTGATTGTGTATACAGAGGATAAGGCGGGAAACCGTAAGGAGTACAGCGATAATGGCAATGAGGAACTTGATATTCCATTGGCAGTACTTGTTAATGAAAACAGTGCGAGTGCTTCAGAAATATTTGCAGGTGCTATACAGGATTATGGCAAAGGCGCTATTGTAGGAACACAGACATTTGGAAAAGGCATCGTACAGACGGTTAAGCCGTTAACTGATGGTAGTGCTATAAAGTTTACGATTGCCAAATATTTTACGCCTAAAGGACAGGATATACATGGTAAAGGTGTTACTCCTGATGTGGTTGTAGAGTACGACAAGGATGCAGATGAGGATGCACAGTTTAATGCGGCACTGGAGAGTGTAAGGGCGAAACTTAATTAACTAAGATTACAAAAAATAACGAAGCAGATTTTTTCAAAAATTGCAGTGAGTTATAAGCTACTAAAAGTAATACATGAGATTATTACATGTAGCTAAGAAATGAATAATGTATACAGAGTTAAAAGGCAGAGCCATCTTCGGATGGCTCTGATTTTTGCTTTTTTCGCAGTCAGGCAAGTAGTTGTATAGTCCACGAAAATTTTTAGGAATAAAGTGGATATGTTATGGATATATATAAAATAGCAAGAACAGACGTTCTAAATCGAATAGACAAAATCTATTGTTTGTAGTAAAATTAAGTAAGTTGTTATTTAAGAGACAATTTTAGATTTACAATGTATGTAAGAGTAGCAATTAGTTGGCGTAGAGAAGTCAATTTTACTATAAATTTCAGGAAGGAGAGGGCATTATGGAGTTTAAATTACATGCCCCATATGAACCGACAGGGGACCAGCCAAGGGCTATTGAAGAACTTGTGAAGGGCTTTGAAGAGGGCAATCAGTTTGAAACACTTGTCGGTGTTACAGGTTCTGGTAAGACATTTACTATGGCGAATATCATACAGCATGTGCAGAAGCCGACACTTATTATCAGTCATAATAAGACGCTGGCAGCACAGTTATATAGCGAGATGAAGGAGTTCTTTCCTGAAAATGCAGTTGAGTATTTTGCTTCCTATTACGATTACTACCAGCCAGAGGCTTATGTTCCGCAGAGTGACACTTATATAGCCAAGGATTCTTCGATTAATGATGAGATAGATAAGTTAAGACATTCGGCTACAGCAGCATTGTCAGAGAGAAATGATGTTATTATAGTAGCATCGGTTTCGTGTATATATGGTCTGGGTGCACCTATTGATTATAAGAACATGGTTATATCACTCCGGCCTGGCATGGAAAAAGACAGGGATGAGATGATAAGGAAGCTTATAGATATACAGTATGTACGTAATGATCAGGACTTTAAGCGAGGAACTTTCAGAGTAAGAGGGGATGTTGTTGAGATATATCCATCGGCTTCTAGTGGTGATGCCGTGAGGGTAGAGTTCTTTGGCGATGAGATAGACAGAATAAGTGAAATAGATTCACTCACCGGAGAAGTTAAGTGCAATCTTGACCATGTTGCCATATTTCCTAATTCTCACTATGTTGTTGAGAAAGAAAAGATGGAAAAAGCGATTGAGAATATAAAGGAAGAACTTGCAGAGAGGATAAAGTATTTTAAGAGTGAGGATAAGCTTCTTGAGGCACAGAGAATAGAGGAGAGAACTAACTTTGATATAGAGATGATGCAGGAAACAGGATTCTGCTCAGGTATAGAGAATTATTCAAGACATCTTGCAGGACTACCGGCTGGTTGTCCGCCATATACTCTGATGGATTATTTTCCAGACGATTTTATGATTATAGTTGATGAGTCACATATAACGATACCTCAGATAAGGGGAATGTATGCAGGTGATCAGGCAAGAAAAACTACACTTGTTGACTATGGATTCAGGCTTCCTTCAGCAAAGGATAACAGGCCACTTAATTTTCAGGAGTTTGAGAGCAAGATATCACAGGTGCTTTTTGTATCTGCTACACCTAGCAAGTATGAG
>JBNMGS010000070.1:0-7546 GCA_050872365.1 Lachnospira sp. | reverse complement strand
GGATTATTTTTATTAACATATTTACATTTGCAGCATACGCGCTTGATAAATATAAGGCAGTACATCATGCGTGGAGAATACCTGAAAGAACACTCATACTTCTTGCTGTTATAGGTGGTTCGATTGGAGCACTACTTGCTATGTATACAGTAAGACATAAAACTAAACATAATAAGTTCAGAATAGGTGTGCCGGCAATACTTAGTATGCAGATAATTCTGGTATATATTGTATGGATGTCAAAGGCAGTATAAATTTATTATATATATACGTTAGATTTGTGTTAATGTATATCTGACACAGATTGTCTATGCGAAAAACGTTAACAGAAATGAGGGTTAGTATGAAATATGCAATAATTAACGCCAAAATACTCGATGGAACCAAAGATATGGAGGTAAAGGAAGGATATTCTATTATTATTGATAATGATAAGATAGTCAGCATAACGAAGGATGAGAATATCCCAAAGGGATATAAGGTAATAGACCTTGAAGGAAAGTACATAATGCCAGGACTAATTAATATGCATGTTCACCTGGCAGGAAGCGGCAAGCCACAGAAGAAACAAAGAGATAACGAAAAGCTTGTTAAAAGACTGTTGGGTAATCCATTAACGAAGACAATAGCTTATAGAATGGTAAAAGACTTTGCTAAGACAGAGCTTATGAGTGGTGTTACTACTATAAGAACAGTTGGAGGTTTGTCAGACTTTGATACAAGGGCAAGAGATGAGATATATGCAGGAAGTGCCATAGGACCAAGAATCATTGCAGCTAATGAAGAAATTTCAGTACCAGGAGGACATATGGCAGGTTCCGTTGCCATTGCAGCCCATTCAATAGATGAAGCTCTTGCACATGTAGATAAGGTTAAGGAGCAGAAAGCTGATATTATAAAGCTTATGATAACAGGTGGCGTTATGGATGCTAAAGCCAAAGGCGTACCAGGAGAGCTTAAGATGTCACCAGATATGGTAAAGGCAGTATGCGATAAGGCACATAAGCTAGGATATATGGTAGCTGCCCACGTGGAGTCACCAGAAGGAGTACGTGTGGCACTTGAGGGTGGCGTTGATTCTATTGAACATGGTGCTAAGCCTGATCAGAATATTATAAGCTTATTTAAAGAAAAAAACGCATTTTTATGCACAACTATATCACCTGCTCTTCCATATGCTCTTTTTGACAGAAGCATATCTAATGCATCAGAGGTTGAGCAGTATAATGGTAATGTTGTTTTTGAGGGAATTATAGAGAATTCCAAGGTGGCACTTGCCAATGATATTCCGGTTGTTCTTGGAAATGATGTTGGATGTCCATGGATAACGCAATATGATTTCTGGAGAGAATTGTTCTACTTCCATAAGTATGTTGGTGTAAGTAATTCGTTTGCATTGTATACAGCAACATTAAATAGTGCAAAACTAGCTGGAATAGGTGATTTGACAGGTTCCATAGAAGGTGGTAAATGTGCTGATATGATAGTTACTAAGGAGAATCCACTTGATGACCTTCGTGCATTAAGACATGTTGATATGGTAATAGCACGGGGAAATATATATGATAAACCTAAGTTTAAAAGAAGGAAAAATGTAGAAGAACAGCTCGATAAGTATTTAAGTATATAAGATTGTTAAAAAAATAGTGGCAACATCCCTGGTTTCTTTTCCCCCAGGCTTGTTGCCACTTTTTAAGTAAATTGCTGCTTTCTCGGTGTAGTGCGGGTCACTAAGGTATACATATACATCGAATTGCATGCAAGCATGCAGCGATGATACCTTTTGACCCTTTAATCATATAATTATATTTCAGAGTCCTCTATCTCAGAAGCTTTTTTTAACTGATCAAGTGATTCTGATGTAATGTCAATAGCATCCTGGAAGTTAGCGATACGCTTATTAAGGTCTTGTATTTCGTGTTTTGTGTTTTCTGTTGTAGATGACATTTCCTGTGAAATACCAGATAATGTTTCGATACCTTCTACAATAGAAGAGTTAGCATCAAGTACTGCATTTACCTCTGAGCTTACAGAGCTCATATTGGTTACAAGTGAATCAATATCATGTTCGACTGTTTCAAAGCTTTCATGTACAGCTTTTACTTTCTCACGCTGGATATTAATGCTGTCAACGGTATTTTTAAGCTCGTTCTGTGTATCCTTAGTAAGCTTAATGAGCTCATTCATAATCTGGGTTATTTCTTCAGTAGATGATTTCGTCATCTCAGCAAGAGAGCGGATTTCATCAGCAACTACTGCAAAGCCTTTACCTGCTTCTCCAGCTCTTGCTGCTTCAATAGATGCATTAAGAGCAAGAAGATTAGTCTGTGAAGATATATTCATAATAACATCAGTTATATCAGATACCTTACTTACGTGTTCAACAAGATTTCCGATAGTATCTGATATCTGAGTTGTTGAATTATCTACTATTGCTGATTGATTAGCAAGTTCATCAGCTTCATTCTTGCCATTTCCTACAATCTGCTGAAGTTCTTTTGCTGTGTTTACAGCAATGTCAGCAGACTGATTGGTATTATTAAGTCGGGATTGGATTTCAGTTGTCTTTTCAGACTGAAGCATACTTTGATCCGCACTTTGATTAGTTCCCTCAGAAATAACATCCATAGTTTTGTTGGTATTGTTTATTATTTCTGATATTTTTGTAAGATCATTTCTAACCTGTTCAAACTGGGAATTCACGTTATTAGAAATTTCGTTAACCTGTTTTGCTATTTCAAGCTGCTTTTCAGCCTTTACTTTTACTGCATTAGTTTCCTCATCAGAGAATTCTATAAGTCGTTTAACGGCTTTGCATCCACCTAATACACAAACAATCAGGCACATAAAAACAAGATTAATCATCTTAACCTGTTCCATTTTATCAGCGGGGTTGGTAACAGTTATATATATGCTTTTAGTGAGTACGAAGAAAAGAGTTGCACCTGTTCCACATATTATTAAATATTCATTCATATAAACAGATAGCGATAATAAAGCTGGAAATATAATAATCATGGTTCTTGCCGGCTGTATAAATGTTATTATACCGAAAGCTACAAGAAAACCGAATGCAATAGAGAGCTCAGCCTTTTTTTCATAAATATGTTTTTTAACATATATGGCATTGAGAACATAGAAAACAATGTAGACACAAGTGAAAATAATCTTTTCAAGCATAGTCTTTTCGGATGTTAGTGTAAGAATAAGACATATTATGTATGCTAGTGTTACAGTAGTACTGGTTGTTATGTTGGCACGTTTCATCTGATCCGGAGTCAGATTTTTTCTGGTTAGTTTAAGCATAAATTGGCATTCCCCCTTATAAGTAGATTTAGTTAGTTCTAATGCTTCAGTATAGTGAATAAATTAGCTGTTACAAATAGATGGCATTATTAATATTCAATTGTCCGAAAGCAATTTAGTAACTATAACATAATTATGTTAAAATAACAACAAAATATTTAATTAGAACAAATGTTTGAACCTTACATATCTGTATGTTACAATGTAAACAGTCAATAAGATTATGATAGTTACGGAGATTAAGATAATATGAATATACCAGAGCGGGCGACAAAGGAACAGGTAACGGCTATGACAGAGACAGAAGGAAATATAAGAGTCTCATCTGTTCCTGGTTCAGGAAAGACATTTGTACTTACATATAGAATAGCGTATCTTATAACAGAACTTTTTGTTGAGCCCTCATCTATTGTTGCACTTACATTTACGAATAAGGCGGCTTCGCAGATGAAACACAGGTTAAAGGATATAGTTGGAGATAATGCAAACTGTTTTACAGGGACATTTCATGGATATTGTAACATGTTTTTAAAAGATGAGATTCATAGAGTTGCATTTCCTAAGACATTTACGATTCTTGATAAAAAGGCACAGATAGATATGATAAAAGATGTTGCAGAGGATATGGGCATATCGCTTAAGGATAATACTGCAAAGAAGATTATGAATGATATAGATATTGAAAAGCAAGATATATCATATGTTGAACTGATGGCAAGCTACGATAAGTCAGAACTAAAAAGAAGAGCGGTTTTTGAGAAGAATCAGGACAGGAAGATATTTTATAATTATCTTAGAAGGCAATGTGATAATTATGCGCTCGATTTTGAAGATCTTATTAACTTCACATTATACATATTAAACAGGGATGAGGATGTGCGTATAAGATGGCAGGAGAAGTGTCAGTACGTTCTGTGCGATGAATATCAGGATGTTAATATGAAGCAGGATATGTTACTTTCTATTCTTAGTGGTATGTATCAGAATCTGTTCGTTGTAGGAGACGATGATCAGAACATATATACATGGCGCGGTTCAGATCCTGAGTATATGATTCAGTTTGATAAGACTCATGAAAATGTCAAGGATTATAGCTTGACTGAGAATTTCAGGAGTACTCCGCAGATTGTTGACGTAGCAAAGTCTCTTATATCTGCTAATCAGAACAGGATAGAAAAGCAGATGATATCTAACAGACCTAATGGATGTAAGCCGGTATTTAATGCTTTGGAGACAGAAGAAAAGGAGTCATTATGGATCGCAGACACTATACTTGGTGATACTGGAATGAATATGAAATATAGTGACCATACAGTACTAGTAAGGGCGGCTTCGCAGACAAGATCAATAGAAGAAGCATTTGTTAAAAGAAAGATTCCATATAAGATATTAAGTGGTGCCAAGTTTTATGATAGTGAAGAGATAAGAACAGTACTTTCATATATGAGAATGGCTTATAGTCTTACAGATATGGATTTTTTGTACACAATATCAAGACCAAGAAGAGGCTTTGGAAAGAAATCGGTGGAGAAGTTAAAGAATGCAGCAGAAGAAGCAGGGTGCAGTCTTTTTACTGAGCTTGGCAGACAGATAGAAGCTGGGAACATAACTCAGAAAGCTGTTATATCATATTACGAAGATATGAGTGAGCTACATAAAACATATGCTGTTTATAGATGTACAGATATAGTGAACATGTGTCTTGATATGGGATATAGAGAGTCACTTGAACAGGACATAGACCAGACAAGACTTGATAATGTATCAGAACTTATCAGAACTATAACTGCACTTGAGAATGATAATCAGGAGAAGGTAGAGCTTGCTGATTTATTAAGTCATTTTGCGCTATTTTCAGCTCAGGATGAGGATGGTGAATATAATGTTGTAAAGGTAATGACGATTCATACATCAAAGGGACTGGAGTTTGATACTGTGTTTGTACCAGGACTTGTTGAGGGACAGTTTCCAAGTAACAGACTGCGTAATGAGGATGAGTATGAAGAAGAGCGGAGATTACTATATGTTGCCATAACGAGAGCTAAGAATATGCTGTATCTTAGTACCTATAGAAAAAGAGATGCCAGATTTTATGCAAGACCATCAGCTTTTTTAAGTGATATAGATACGAATCTGCTTGATTGTATCAATGGCAGCAGGATAGTAATTCACGGTGAATCTGAGCAGATGCTTCCAAAGGCTGTATTTGAAGTGGGAGATAAAGTAGAGCACAAAGTGTTTGGAAAAGGTGAGATTGTAAATATAGATAAGGTTACACAGACTTATGAGATAAAGTTTGAGAATATAAGAGGAACAAGGAGACTTATGTTCAGGGCTGAGCTTTTAAGAGTGAAGAATGTAAATGATTCAAAAGAATTGATGTAGAAAAACAGTATCAATTTATAGTTGACAAGTTATAAAACAATAATGATTATTGAAAAAATCAGACAATCAAAAAGAAAGTAAAAATGGTAAGCGGGATATATAAAGGATAACAGAGAGGTACATAATAGTGAATATAACAGTATATTTAGGGGCTAATAAAGGTTTAGATGTTTCGTTAACTACGGCAGTAAGGGAACTTGGAACATGGATAGGAAAGAATGGGCATATGCTTGTATATGGCGGATCTAAGACAGGACTTATGGGTGAACTCGCAGAAAGTGTGCTTATGGCGGGTGGTAAAGTGACAGGTGTTGAACCGCAGTTTTTCGTGGATGCGGAAGTACAATACGATGAGATTACAGAGCTTATTGTAACTAAAGATATGACGGAAAGAAAAACAAAGATGATAGAACTTGGGGATGCATTTATAGCATTTCCAGGTGGAACAGGAACACTTGAAGAGATAACCGAGGTTATGTCAAAACTGTCTTTAAATCAGATTGATGCACCATGTATATTTTATAATCTTAATGGATATTATGATAGTATGAAAGAGCTACTTTCGCATATGATAAAGATGGGTTTGTCAACTAAAGAACGCCAGAAGGATATATATTTTGTATCTGATCTTAGGGGAGTTACAGATATAATAAACAGGTTTTATAGTCACATAAAACAGGCATAATGCTTGAAAATGTTTATGATTAATAGTAACCTATATTAAATGAGTGATTTAAGGTGTTTTGATTTGAGATAAAATTAATCTTTTAATCATAATGTTATATTTTGATAAATAGTATAAGAAATGAGGAATACACATGAAAGTTACAGAAGTATTGAAGCAGAACAAACCAACAATATCATTTGAGGTGTTTCCACCAAAGAAGGATACAGATTTTGCTAATGTGGAGGCAGCGGCTACACAGATAGCAGCACTTAACCCAAGCTATATGAGCGTTACATATGGCGCGGGAGGAAGTACTAAAGGCCTTACAATAAAGCTTGCTGAAGGAATACAGAATAAGTACAATGTTCCAACAATAGCACATCTTACATGTGTATGTGCCGATAAATCCGGTATTAATCAGGCATTGGAGGATATGAAGGCAGCAGGCATAAAGAATATACTTGCATTAAGAGGTGATGTGCCTAAGGATTACCAAGGAGAGGTGTTTACTGAGTTTACGCATGCTTCTGAGCTTGTAAAGCTTATAAAGACAAGTGGAGATTTCTGCGTAGGAGGTGCATGTTATCCGGAAGTTCATCCTGATTCAGCAGATAAGAAGGATGATATTGAGGGCCTTAGAAAAAAGGTAGAAGCCGGTTGTGAATATCTTACAACGCAGATGTTTTTTGATAATAATATATTTTATAACTTTATGTATAGAATCAGAGAGGCAGGAATAATGGTTCCTGTTGTTCCAGGAATTATGCCTATAACAAGGAGAGCACAGGTTAAGAATGCTGTTAAGCTTTCGGGCTGTAATGTACCGGAGAGATTCAAGAATATAGTAGACAGATTCGGTGATACAGAAGCTGCCATGAGACAGGCAGGAGTTGCATATGCTACAGATCAGATTATTGACCTTATTGCAAATGGGGTTAACCATATACATATATATTCTATGAATAAGCCGGAGATAGCCAGTGCCATACAGTACAATCTTTCTGAGATAATCAAATAAGATATCTGAATATATAGTCTATATTATAAAGTTAAAGAAATTGTAAGTAAATATAACTGCCAGTTTCCTTATTTTATATATTGAAAATATATTGGAAAATAAAATGGAAATATATTATTCATTTTGTGGAAAATTGTTTGTGTATGAGTTATTATTAAAATGATTAACAT
>JBNMGS010000069.1:0-7566 GCA_050872365.1 Lachnospira sp. | reverse complement strand
TTACTATACCGGCTATATTCTTATGTGGTTCAGTATTTTGTATGTTTTGTGACCTTATAGCCAGAACTATATTTTCACCATCAGAGCTTGCAATAGGAACTGTAACAGCGATATTTGGTGCACCTGTTGTTATATGGCTTATGGTTAAACAGAAAAGATAGGTGCAAAAGCAGAATGGAGAAATATATGGAGCAGATATATGTACAGACAGAGGATTTAAGTGTGGGATATCATGGAAAAGTATTATTGTCAGATATAGTACTTAAGGTAAAACGTGGTGAAATACTTGTTCTCATAGGACCTAATGGCGCGGGCAAATCAACTATAATTAAGAATATTATAAGGGAAATGCATCCAATAGGTGGTAATATATACATAAAGGGAAGAAAGATTGACGAGTTTACAAGCAAAGAATATGCTAAGACTATGTCGGTTGTTCTTACAGAAAAAATAAAGACAGAGATGATGACATGCCGTGATGTTGTTGCTATGGGAAGATATCCATATACGAATTATTTTGGAAAGCTTACAGCTGAGGACGAGGAAATAGTTACTGAATCCTTACAGAAGGTTTCAGCTATGGATATCGCAGACAGAGAATTCTCACAGATAAGTGATGGTCAGCGGCAGCGTATTATGCTAGCAAGGGCTATATGTCAGAAGCCGGAGATTATTGTACTGGATGAACCGACATCATTTCTTGATATAAGACACAAGATAGAGCTTCTTGATATATTACAGGATATGGCAGTAAAGGACAATGTTGCAGTTATTGTATCTTTGCATGAGATAGAACTTGCTGCGAAGATAGCAGATTATGTCATGTGTGTTGGTTCAGATAGGACGATAGAATTCGCAAGACCGGAAAGCATATTTACAGATGAACATATAAGCAGGCTTTATGGACTAACACAGGGAACTTATAATAGTCTGTATGGCAGTGCAGAATTAAAAAGACCACAAGGTACTCCACATGTGTTTGTTGTAGGCGGTGCTGGTACTGGTGTGTTTGTATACAGGGAGCTGCAGAAAGCCGGCATAGCATTCAGTGCAGGAGTGTTGTATGAAAATGACTGCGATTATCCAATAGCTAAATCACTTGCGGCCAATGTAGTTTTAAACAGAATATTTGAACCTATAGATGACGAAACTTATAGTAAGGCATGCAATGATATAGATGAATCTGATTATGTTATAGATACTGGATGCCCTATAGGTACTATGAATAAACGTTTAAAGGACCTTGTAGAATACGCCAGAAAGCAGGGAAAGAAAGTACTTGTAAAACCTGACAGAGACACTATCAGGAAGCTTTTTAGTGACAGCATGAACGATTCCTGAATTATTGGAACTAATAATGTAACGGAAAAATAAAATGATATTGGGGCGGGTCACAATGTCATACTCCCACCTATGAGCAAGCTCATGTGGGTGTAGACCTTTTGATCCTGGTATCATAAAATAAAAGTATATAAAATTCAAGAGGGAATAAATCATATATGAAACCTATGGATATAGAAAAACAGTCATTTGCAATAATTGAAAATGAACTCACAACCAATATACCACGTATATATAAACCGATAGTCAAGCGTGTTATACACACTACAGCAGATTTTTCTTATGAAACAAGCATGGTATTCTCAGATGGAGTTGTAAGTAAAGCTATCAGTGCTATACGTTCAGGCGTTAATATAGTGACGGATACCAATATGGCTAAGTCAGGAATCAGTCATAAGATGGCAGAACGATTCGGCTGCCAGCTTAACTGTTATATGGCGGATGAAGATGTTGCAGACAAAGCAGCTAGAAGAGAGGTTACCCGTGCAATTGTGAGTGTTGAGAAAGCAGCAGCCAATAATGCGGGTTGTATCATGGTTGTAGGCAATGCTCCTACCGCACTTATAAGAATAAGAGAACTATATGATGCTAAGGAATTCAATCCGGCACTTGTTATAGGTGTTCCAGTGGGATTTGTCAATGTTGTTGAAGCAAAAGAAGAGATTATAGACAGTGATATGCCATATATAGTTGCGCGTGGCAGAAAAGGTGGAAGCAATGTTGCAGCAGCTATTATGAATGCATTGTTTTATATGGCAGCAGATGATGATAAAGAGTGGCGAAGATGTTAGAACGATATGTATATAAAAACCAGCAGAAAATGCGTTGCGGATATACAACAGGAACCTGTGCATGCGCAGCGGCAAAAGCAGCGGCATATATGCTGTTATCTGGAAAAGAGATAAATATAATAAATGTAAAAACACCTTCAGATGTCAGTCTTACACTGGAAGTAGAAGATATAAAAAGAAACGAAAAGTATGTTTCCTGTGCTATAAGAAAAGACAGTGGTGATGACCCGGATGTAACAAATGGTATTCTGGTGTATGCTAAAGTTTCTTATGCAGCAAATGATGTATATGCACATGATATATATGAATCAGAAAAAGATGAGCAGGAATTAGAAGAGTTAGGTTTTAATGAGACAGATTCAGATAAGTCATATCAGAAAACAAAAGAAAGCCGCCAGAGGATAACAGTAGATGGTGGCACAGGTGTAGGACGTATAACTAAAAAAGGTTTATCACGGCCAGTTGGTGAAGCTGCTATCAATCCAGTTCCTCTTAAGATGATAGAAGAAGGAGTAATGGAGGCAGCAGAGAACTTATGCTATGCCGGGAATCTTTCTGTGGTGATTTCAGTTCCTGAGGGAGTAGAGATAGCAAAGAAAACATTCAATCCTAATCTTGGCATTGTTGGTGGAATATCTATACTAGGAACAACAGGAATAGTTGAGCCGATGAGTGAGCAGGCACTTGTGGATACAATACGTACAGAGGTGCGCATGCATGTAGCCGAAGGTGAGAAAACACTTCTTGTTGCTCCCGGTAATTATGGGCAGGATTTCTTACTTAATACTCTTCATATTGAAGTGAAGAAGAGTATCAAATGCAGTAATTATATAGGAGATACTATAGATATTGTATGCGATTCAGGAGCAGAATCTATGCTTCTTGTCGGTCATATAGGAAAGCTTGTAAAACTTGGTGCAGGAATTATGAATACACATTCTAAGGTTGCTGATGGACGTATGGAAGTGCTTACAACATGTGCTATACAGGCAGGGGCAGGGCTTGATGTAGTAAAGCAGATTCCTTGTTGTGTAACAACTGATGCTGCACTCGAAATATTGAATAAATCGGACATGCTTAAAGATACAATGAAACAGCTTATGACACGTGTTGAGAAAGTGTTGAATCGAAGAAGTGCAGATAAGATAAGGATTGCAGCTATTGTGTTTTCCAATGAATATGGAATACTTGGTAAAACTACTCTGGCAGATGAATTGTTGGAAAAGATAAAGAATAATCATTAAACATCAACGCTGTGGTCTTATGATCATGTAATTGTATAATTATCAGATCTGAAAATATGATGAACGAGATGCAGATATTCACATTTTTAAAGATGATTATTTTATGAACGATTAATAAGCTGAAGCAAAAAATATAAAAATGGAAATGGAGACTAATATGGTAAAGATTGTAGGAGCAGGACCGGGAGCAAAGGATCTTATAACTGTCCGTGGAATGAGGCTTCTTAGCGAGGCAGATGTAATTATATATGCCGGTTCACTTGTCAACGAAGAATTACTGGAGTATGCAAAAGATGATTGTAAGATATATAACAGCGCTTATATGAATCTTGATGAGGTGATTGATGTTATAGTAAGGGCAGAAAATGATGGTAAAAAGGTGGTTCGTCTGCATACTGGAGATCCTTCATTATATGGTGCCATACGTGAACAGATAGAAGAACTGGCTAAGAGGGGAATTGCATGTGAAATATGTCCTGGAGTAAGCAGCTTTCTGGCAGCTGCAGCAGCACTGCAATGTGAATATACAGCTCCATCTGTGTCTCAGTCGGTTATTATTACAAGAATGCCGGGAAGAACTCCTGTACCGGACAATGAGGATATAGCTAAGCTTGCAAAGCATGGAACATCTATGGTTATATTCTTAAGTTCATCACATCTTAAGGAACTTACAGAAAAGCTGTATGAAGGAGCATATACACATGATACTCCGTGTGCACTTGTATACAAGGCAAGCTGGAAGGATGAGAAATGCATACGTACAACACTTAAAGAACTTGCCGGTATAGCAGAAAAGGAAGGCATAACAAAGACAGCACTTGTTATGGTAGGTGAGTTTTTAGGTGATAAATATGCATTTTCTAAATTATACGATAAGGATTTTAAGACGGAATATCGTAAATGATTATATCAGTAGATTCAATGACTGATTAATTATAATGTATGATAGAATTGTGGAAGTGCATAGCGCGGAACAATTCGTAGATATCATAGTTGTGGGCTATTGAAACCTACTTCAATGTATTAATTATTATGATGATCATATTAATCAGCATTATTATTCAGTTTACACATTAAAGTTGGAGATTACATAAATAAGGATGAGAACAATCATTATTACATTTACACATGATGGCATGAAAGTTGCAAAAAAAGCAGCACAGAGTATGGATATGGATAAAGATATGAAGGTGGATATATATTGCCATAGCAGATGTGCCAGTGCATATGAAAGTGCCGAATCATTTGATTCTCTTGGAAAGGTTATCAGTGAGCAGTTCTTAAGATGTGACAGGATTCTTTTTATATGCGCTGTTGCAATTGCGGTAAGGACACTTGCTCCGTACATTAAGAGTAAAGTTACAGATCCGGCAGTATTAGTTGCTGATGAGCAGGGAAGATTTCTTATCTCGCTTTTATCAGGACATATTGGAGGAGCCAATGAGTGGTGTGAGCATTTATCTTATAAGATAGGTGCAGTTCCGGTGATTACAACAGCAACAGATGCAAGAGGAGTATTTGCAGTTGATTTGTTTGCCAGGGCACATAATATGCGCATAATTAATCCGGTTATGATTCAGGATATATCAGGAAGAATACTTAATGGTGAGCCGGTTGGAATAACGGGTAACAGGGCTTATGACGAACTGATTAAAAACACCGTAAAACGATGGAATGGACAGCTTTATATGGTAGAAACTGCAGATAAGAGTTCACATATTAATACCAGTGCATGTGGATATGGAGTTGTAAATTGCAAAAATGTTGTGGATAACCCAAAAGAATTAGACGTAGCTGGGTATGAGAGCGGAATACAGATTATAACTGATACAGATGAACATATAGTGTTTAAGCGCACTTTAAAGCTTGTACCGATGGATTTATCTGTTGGCATAGGATGTAAAAGGGGAAAGACAGAGGAGCAGATAAGAAAGGCTGTAAAAGATACATTTGTTAGGAACGGACTTCTTATGGAAAGAATAGCTGTGGTTGCATCCGTTGACAGAAAGGCAGATGAACAGGGAATAATTGATTTTGCAGAAAAAATGAGAGTACCATATATGACATATTCATCGGAATATCTGAACACATTTGAAGGCGAATTTACATCATCCGCATTTGTAAGGAAGCAAGTAGGTGTTGATAATGTGTGCGAGCGAAGTGCATATGCAGCTTCAGAAAATAAAAAATGCTTAGTGAAAAAGACTGTGTGTGACGGTATAACAGTAGCTGTATATATGTGATTATTGGATACCGGAGAGTCAGAGGATTGCATGAATTACGCAGTAACGTGCTAATCTTTATATATCAGTAAAGGGTAAAATACAAGCAGAATAAAATACAGGCAGAATAAAAGGAGAGAAATATGCTCAAAGTAGTTGGTTTTGGAAGTGGTGCTAAGGATAATATGACACTTGAGGCTGTGGAAGCTATCACAGATGCTGATATTGTAGTTGGATATAAGACATATGTTGATATATTAAAACAATATTTTCCACAAAAAGAATATTATCACACTGATATGATGCAGGAAAAAGAACGCTGTCAGTATGCTATAGACAGAGTAAAGGAAGGATACGAGGTAGCACTTGTGTGCAGCGGTGATAGCGGAATATATGGTATGGCAAGTCTTGTATATGAACTGGCACAGGGGAGTATTGAAGTAAAGGTTGTTTCTGGTGTAACAGCAGCAAGCAGCGGAGCAGCTATACTTGGTGCACCATTGTCGCATGATTTTGCAGTTATAAGTTTAAGTGATTGTATGACACCATGGGAGCTTATAAAGAAAAGAGTATATGCAGCAGCAGATAGTGATATGGTGCTGTGCATATATAATCCATCGAGCCGTAGAAGAAAAGGATACCTTAAGGAAGCGTGTGACATAGTTCTTAAAGTACAATCACCAGATACAGTATGTGGTTATGTTAAGAATATAGGGCGTAAGGATGAAGAATCAAGAGTTCTTACACTTAAAGAATTAGCAGAATGCGAAGTTGATATGTTTACAACGGTGTATATAGGAAACAGTCATACTATAGTGTCAGATGGCAGAATGGTAACACCAAGAGGATACAGGGTCTAATAATGAATGATAATATAAGCAGTGATAGATTTAAAACAACGAATATTACTATTATGCTTTTTGCAGGCACAACAGAGGGAAGAAAGATATGTGAATATCTTGCTGGAAACAAAGACGTAAATTATATTACGCATGTATATGTGACAACTGAATATGGAAAAGAGCTGATTATTGAGTTTACAGCATATGAGGACGGTATAGATATAAGCGACAGACTTCACATACATGTAGGAAAACTTGACGAAGATGGGATATTGGCAGAACTTGAACGAATCAGACCTGATATTGTTATTGATGCGACACATCCATATGCCAGGGTTGTGACACATAATATAAAGGATGCCTGTAATAAGTGCAAAGTTGATTATATAAGAGTATTAAGAGAAGAATCTGCTCTGCCAGTGGAGTGCGAAAACGGAAGTGAAATAGATAATAATTATAATGAATGTAATATTTTAAATGAAAATAATCAGTGTAGTGTTAATACTGACTTAAATATTAATATATCAGAATGGCCTGTGTATGCAGAGTCTATGAAAGAAGTTGTTGCGTTACTTAACAGTAGTGATTATGCTGATAAAAATATATTATTTACAACAGGAAGTAAAAATATTCCTGAATATATTAATATAATTAATTACAAACAAAGAGTATATCTTAGATTACTGCCTGATCCTGATATGATAAAAAAGGCTATAGATGCTGGATTACTGCCGGCACACCTTATAGGAATGCAGGGACCGTTTTCTACAGAGATGAACATAGCTTTGATAAGACAGTTTGATATAGATGTCCTTGTAACTAAAGAGTCAGGAAACAGCGGTGGATATAATGAAAAGCTTATGGCAGGAAAACAGACCGGAATATCAGTTGTAGTCATTAAAAGACCTGTTGAAAAAGATGGTAAAAGTCTGGCAGAAGTCATAGAATATCTAAAAAGCCGGTTATTATAAGAAAAATGAAATGGCTGCAAAAACATGATGAAGGATAACAGCGTGAAAGCATTGGTGTATGAGTGTTGAAATGGTAGAATGTAAATAATAATAAAACATGATAGTAAGTATATAAGAGATGATATATAGGAGGAACCTATGAAACAGATAAATAT
>JBNMGS010000068.1:0-7569 GCA_050872365.1 Lachnospira sp. | reverse complement strand
TTAACAGACTCAATACCAGCTATTCCAAGTCCTGCATCACTTACTACCTTCTTAAGTTCTGCAATCTCTTCTGGCAGCCATAATTCTCCTGCCTGCTTTCCAAAAAGTGTTGTAATAACATTCTTCACTCCTGGTATCTGTCTGATCTGCTTTAGTGTTACACTGTCGTAACCTGGTCCATACCATCTTAATGTCATATCCATAATAATAAATCCTCCTTAAATGTAATAGCTGTCAGGACTATATATTTTCCTGAGCCTGCACTGTATTTTTAATACATGATTATATTTAAAATCAATGTAATGTATGCTTTATTAATGCTGCATCACATCTTCGTTATCAATATACTAACATGTTAGTTCTAACATGTCAATATATTTTTTTTATTTATTTTATATATTCACATACTTATATACTCATATATTTGTCTTTATATACTTCTTTTATTCGTTATATGCTTTCTTTTGCTATATTTCGTAATAACCCTTTTACTGTGCTTTTTTTCTATAACAGCTTTGTGTCAAATAAATACAAACACAAAGCTCACATGTTAAAATTCATTTTTTACAAATAAAAAACGTTACAGCAGACTCAATTCTCCTGCTGTAACGTCTTATAAAATACAAATTATACTTTTTTGTTTTATTAACTTATATACTTCTTAGACACTTTATTGATTGTATGAATTTTAATCAATTATCTGTCGTTATTCATTCTCCAGTCTATGCATCTTTGCAGATATTCAACATATTCTGGGTTCTTGCACATTCCCTTGCCTGGATTGTCTGATATCTTGGCAACATCCATTCCGTTGCACTTTGTTGTTTTCATAACTATATTAAGCGCCGGAACCTTTGTATCATTGCTGATATATGTTCCTATTCCAAACGCTACTTTTGCCCTTCCATTAAAATATCTGTACAACTTGTCAGCCCTCTCAAAATCAAGGCTGTCACTAAATAATAATGTCTTGTTTCTTGCATCTATTCCAAGGCTTTCATAATGCTTAAGCATTTTCTCACCCCATGCATAAGGATCGCCACTGTCGTGTCTTACTCCACCAAAAAGTGTTGTATATGTGAGCTGGAAATCTTTTAAGAAACAGTCCGTTGTAATAGCATCTGTGAGTGCAATACCATTAAGTATACCATACTCTCTTACCCATGCATCAAGTGCATACCAGTTAGAATAAGCAGGATTATGCTTATGATTTCCCTGTCCTGTACACATTATCCACTCATGGGCCATAGTACCTACTGGTGTAAGATTATATTTCTTTGCAAGATACACATTACTTGTTCCTACAAACAAAGAATTGCCTTTATAATCTGCCTCTGACAAAGCCTTAACCGCAAGCTCCTGTGCCTCTGCTGATAATCTTCTTCTAAGTCCGAACTCGCTGAAGCTTCCTAGTCTGTATACCGTTCCTTTTCCTTCTTTCTCCACTGAATCATCTGCCTCAAGTGCTTCCACCTTTGCCGATAATCTTTCCTTGAAGCTGTCAAGAAGTTCATTGTAATCATAAGCCATTCTGAAATATACCTCATTGACTATGGCAAGTGTAGGTATCTCATACATGGATGTGTTAAGCCATGTACCAAAGGTTTCAATGCTAAGTCCACACTCAGCATCTGTTGTTATCTTAAAATCAGCATATCTTGCCTGCCAGAGTCTTAAGAAATCAACATAGCTTCCCTTCATTCACTTGACATTTTCAAGATAAGCAAGCTCATCCTCAGTGAATCTTAAAGTACAGAAATGCTTTATCTGTTCTTTTATCTCATCAACCATCTCTTCTGTAAAATGTACATCCTTGTTGCGGCACTTAAATGTCCATGTTGTCTTATAGTCGGAGAACTGGTGATATATTGCCTGCCCCATACTGAACTTGTACATATCTGTTTCTAATAAACTTGTTATAATTGGATGTAATCTCATAATAATCCTCACTTTCCTCTACTCAACTATATTCATCTGTAAAAGTTTCATTGCATCTATCGCTGTCTGCTTAGACTGCGGTGTTACACATGCTGTTGCTCTCTTAATTATATTGATTGGCAGCTCTGTACTGCATGCTTTAATAATCGTTGCATTACTTATTACACATATTCCAGTACATACACCTACAACATCAAGCTGCTCAAACACTCCGTTTTCAAAATCTTTCGCAACCATCTTGGCAAGTGATATACTTCCAAATGTATTCTTATTAACATACGTTTTGATTATATCCATGCTGTCAAGTTTTTCCTTTATATCCGGCACTATCTCCCATCCGTTTCCAACCATTGGATCACAGTGCATAACAGGAAGCTTCTGTCCCTCCTGTGATTCCATATATGTTGTACTGTCGTGAGTATCCTGTGTTACATATATCCTTGAATAATCTTCATAATCATTTTCCAATATATTTATTATCTCTGGTACCACAGCCTGGCACTCTGCGTTACCGAGTGAACCGGTAACAAAATCATTCTGCATATCCACTATTAATAATGCTTTTTTCATAACCACACCAACCTTTCATTGTACAAAATTATCATCTTTTTTCATAATATAATATGATTAAATGGTCAAATGGTATCATCGATGCATGCTTGCATACAATTCGATGTATACCTTAGTGACCGCACTACACCGGGAACGTAGCAATTCATGCAATCCACAAGCACCTAAATACACATATTTAAATATCTGGTATATATTCATATAATTCCGATGCCTTATTACCTGTTATAGACACACCTTTTCTGTCCAGTGCTTTTATTTTATTTCCGACACTTCTTTTAAAATTCGTCTTATAAAGCTTTCTGCCCAGAATAATCTCATATACTCTCTGTAAGTCAGGAAGTGTGAACTCCTGTGGCATAAGATTAAAAGCAATATCAGAATATTCTGTCTTGTTTCTTAATCTCATAAGACCTTCAAGTACTATCTGTGCATGATCAAAAGCAAGTGCTTCATCACTTATAAGCTTTGGAATATAGTTCTTTACCTTTAATCTTCCATTATTAAACACTCTCTTTTCAAGCGAATAGATAATACTTATATTCTTCTCATCATTACTGAATATAAGCTTATCATCATTAAATGTTATATCAAACCATAATGCTTCACTTGCATCATCTCCCGCCTGTGGTTTCATACCATCTATCGGTATGAGTGTCATATATGCTATATCAATAACCCTCATCCTTGGATCTCTGTCTGGCTGGCTCATAGTATATAGCTGTTCCATATATATATTCTTAAGTCCGGTTTCCTCCTCTAACTCCCTGCATGCTGCTGTATAAGCTGATTCTTTAATATCAACGAATCCACCTGGCAGTGCGTAACAATCTATGTATGGATGATTATTTCTCTTAATAAGTAATAACTTTAGCCCTTTAAGATCTTTGCTCATGCCAAAAAGCAACATATCCACAGTTACGCTCGGTCTTTCATAATGACCTGGATTATATTGCGCAAGAAATTCTTTTTCCGTTAATCCTTTTTTATTCTTTCTTAGTTCTCTCGGAATATTCTTATTATCCGACATATTTTCACCGCCTTTAAAAGTAGCTTTTTGATACTTTTATATATACTACTTTTTCTTACATATTTAAAGCATTTTTTCTAAATTCTGTAAATCTATAAAAGCTTAATTTCTATAAAAGCCTAAACTCTATAAAAGCCTAAATTCTATAAAAGGTCTGTAAGAATAAATTCAAAAAGCATATAAACATTTACATATTGATTCCTGCAGCTAAAGACCTAAAACAACATCACGTTCATCTATGTATGATTTAAAACAAAAAAACGGAACGACATACAACATATCATATGTCATTCCGCATAGTCTTATATTTTATTAATCAATATGATAATAACTGAAGCAAAAGGTCTGATTAGTAATTATTCTGTTCCTTTAGCACACGATATAACTGGGCATCTGTCTGTTCCATATATGGCATAACATAGAATATCTCTAATAAACCTAATGTAAATGCACTTAATATCATCCATGGTAAAAATGAAAGATTAAGTACAAATGTGTTCCATCGGTGTCCTCTCATAAGTTCCTTACTCTTACGAAGTGCATCCATCGTACCCATATCCGGATTATCTGCAAGAATATAACCAACAAGATAATAATCATATGTCTTAATAATACCGGGAATTATTAAAAGTAATGACCACAGAAATATGAACACACTACGAAGTACCATAGTTCCTACTGTCTTAAGATAACGGTCACCTGAAAATGCATATCCAACCTCACCTACTCTTGCCGGAGCTTCTGAATTCTTATAAAAGAATCTGCTTACACCAACGGTAAGAGGGTTTCTAAGAAATACTGTTATAAGAGTGGATATTATCACTGATACAGCCATAAGTCCCAGTATGATAGTAATTATCGAAATAACGGACATTCCTGATGTTGCTGAAGCTGTATATAAAGCATCTTTTACCCCATCATCATTTGCCTGACTGCCTACACTTCCTCCTGTAGCTCCCATTAAAACAATAGCTATAAATCCTACAAGTACACATCGCCAGTAGTTCTGCTTAAATGCAATCTTAGCATCCTCTTTAAGTTCTGCTCTCGTCCACATAAAACTTTTCTCCTTCACTTATAATATATTTATTTTATTATATCAGAACCGCACTAAAAAATATACCTTAAATAACATTTTTCTTATTTTCAAATTTTTAACATCAAAGTTTTTATCAATATTGCTCCTTTTCTATACAATTCACGTAATACATAAATAGCAATAAAAAACAGACATTAAGATACATAATAATCATACCTTAATGTCTGCTTAATATATGCGGATGACAGGAATCGAACCTGCACATCGTACGATACTAGAACCTAAATCTAGCGCGTCTGCCAGTTCCGCCACATCCGCAAGCATATGCTAGTATATCATATGCCTGCAATTCAGTCAAACAATATTTTTCAATATATTACACAATCTATAATATGATGTGAGTGTCAAAAGTAAGTTTTGCCACTCACTGATGTATCAGGATTGCTACATTGCTACGCAGTTCACGCAATCTTTAAGCACCTAAAATCCCCATAAAATGCCGTATTCACGACATTTTATTTCATTTTCGGTGTTTAGCGTGTCTCAAGTAAAAAAGTCTTTTTCTGCAAGCAGAAACGACTTTTTATACTTTTGACACTTACATCATATTATTCCCTGATTTATAAGCTTACATGTTACATTTTCCCATGTATGCTCATTTCTGCATAGTTCATATGCATTATCTGCAATAACCTGCAGAGCTGAATCATCCATAAGCAGTTCTTTGATACGCTTTATCATCGGCTCTATAACCTTTCCGTCGTATCCTGACAATTCATAATCTTTAAGCATATTAAGATCGTAGAATAGAATATCTTTGCCATCTGTAAATATTTCATCCAGATATGCAGATGAATCTGTAAGACATACTGCACCATTAAGACAACTGTTAAACACTCTGTCATGTGCCCCATTCTTAAACCATGGCATGACATTTAACGAAATCTTAGCCTGACTTATATTATCAAGGCACTGTTGTGAATTTGCACTTCCATGCTGTATGATATTTTCTGGATGTTCACATACAATATAATTATATCCTTCACCATATGTATTCACCTTAAGTCCTGAATCCACAAGTGCTCTTATGGCAAGCTCCCTGTAATGGAATCTCACATTAAGGTCAGCATACATCATGCCTGGCATACAGTCACATAACTGTTCATCGGTCAGTTCGGTGAATTCTTTTCTTAAATGCTTTTCAGCAACTTCATCTATTGTCATATCCGGATGATTAGTAATATCTGTTAATACATCCTCATAGAAATCTATATAATCCTGTTCCAGATTGTCTATCTGCTTTCTTAATATGTGCTTGGGCGTATAGTTTCCTGTAAATATAATATCCATTGGTCTGTCTTTAACCGGTATATATACTCCCTTTTCATATGCTTTTCCATCTTTATTAACTTCTGTTCCGGCAGACGGTATAAACACAGTCCTGACATCCGGATAAAACCTGTTCATATACGACATATGAACCTTATCAATATCTATCTGTATATAATTCTTTGGTCTGCTGGCAAGATATTTATGATAATACAATGGATGGTCTACAACTATATTAACAACCTTTATTCCTGAATAATCCCAGAAATTCCAGTTAAGCTTCTGATACAGTCCTGTTTCGCCCTCAAGTCCCTCAAAGTTAAATGTAAGTACAACAAACTCTTCGTCTTTATGTGAATTATAGCATTCATGCAAATGGACAAAACTACTTTCAGACATAAAAAGGTCATACCAGAATACTTCATATTCATTCTCCGGCAAATATTTTGCTATCTCCACTGAAAAAAATTCAAGTGTTTCTACTCCGCCTTTAAACATAATGACATGTTTCATATCAAGCCTCATTCCTACCTGTAATATTTGATGATATCTTTGCTTCACACTTATAATTCAGACTACATTTTCTGATCTTTAGCTTACACTGCATGACTATATAATACTGTATAATTAACAGTTCTTTATAGCTTCAAACACACCATCAAGCGCCGCTGTATCAAGTTCTTCTGCTCTTCCGGCATCAATATGTTTCGCAACTTCTGTGTCTATAGGCATTTTGGCAACTGTCTTTATTCCAAGTTCTTTAGCCACTTCGTCAATCTTGCTCTTACCATAAATATAGTGGATGTTTCCACAGTCAGGACATTTGAAATAAGACATATTTTCTACTATGCCAAGTACTGGAATATCCATCATCTTTGCCATATTAACTGCCTTTTCAACTATCATTGAAACAAGATCCTGTGGTGATGTTACAACTACTATTCCATCAACTGGAAGTGTCTGGAATACTGTAAGTGGCACATCTCCTGTTCCTGGAGGACAGTCTATAAACATACAGTCTACATCTTCCCATGCCACATCTTCCCAGAACTGCTTTACGGCACTTGCTATAACCGGACCTCTCCATATAACTGGATCTGTCTCATTATCGAGAAGATAGTTAAGTGACATTGTCTTGATTCCTGTTCTTGTTTCTGGTGGATATATTACTGTTCCTTCTTCATTACATGTGGCCTTTCCTGAAAGTCCGAAAGACTTAGGTATTGAGGGACCTGTTATATCTGCATCAAGTACTGCTGTTTTTAGTCCTTCCCTGCGTGACTTAACCGCAAGCAAAGATGTAACAAGTGACTTACCAACGCCACCCTTACCACTAACAACAGCGATAACCTTCTTTATATTTTTATTATTGTCATTTCTTGTATTCTGTGGTACTTCTCTTTCTGCACAATCTGAACCACAGCTTGAACAATCATGTGAACATGCTTCGCTCATCATATACCTCCCTGTTTTCTTTCTTTTTCTTACTTTTGCTTAATTTTGTTTAATTTATTCAGTACTTTATCCGGTTACATTCATTAATTAATATTCCATGTAACACTGATATGACTATCATTGTAGATTTTACCATATATTTATTGTAAGTCAAAGTTATATAACATATTCATTTAACTAATAAATTTGTTATTAAAGATTTATATAT
>JBNMGS010000067.1:0-7590 GCA_050872365.1 Lachnospira sp. | reverse complement strand
CTTAAACAATACTATAAACACGGATCATTTTCCACTACTTTTTTGTTTGTTGCAACACTTTATTTAATCAATAAGTAAATCAAGCCGTCGCGCAGCGACTTAGTTCAACAACAATTTAATTAAACAGTAAGCACGAGAATGCATATGTACGATTCAAACAAAACTTGACAATACAATAATTGATGTTACAATAGTTGCACATACAATAATTGGAGGTGCAACTAATAATGCTGAGAAGAATTTTTTCTTATATGAAGCAATATAAAAAATATGCTTACCTGGCGCTTTTGTGTATAGCAGTTGAGGCTATGCTTGAACTGATGGTGCCTATGATTATGGCAGATCTTATTGATAACGGTGTTGCTAATGGTGATACCCATTATATATATGTAAAGGGTTTGCAGATGGCTTTATGTGCCCTTATAGCTTTAGTGCTTGGAATAGGAAGTGCAAGATTCCAGTCACTTGCAGGACAGGGACTTGGTGCGAATATCAGAAAAGCGGAATATGAAAAGCTTCAGTCATATTCATTTTCTAATATAGACCATTTCAGGGTATCATCACTTGTTACGCGTCTTACAAGCGATGTTACGAATATACAGAATTCGGTTTCTACAGGTATGAGACCTTTTGGAAGAAGTCCGGTAATGCTGATATTTGCAACGTCAATAGCTTTTACTATCAATAAAACACTTGCTCTTGTATTCTTTGTGGCACTTCCAATACTTGCCACATTACTTATAATAATAATTATGAATGTAAGACCTTTGTACGGAAGAATGCAGAATGCTATTGATCTTGTGAATAGAAGTATACAGGAGAATCTTACTGCCATAAGAGTAGTTAAATCATATGTCAGAGGTGATTATGAAGTAGATAAGTTCAAAGAGGTGAATGCGAATCTTAAGTCAGAATCAGAAAAGGCGTTTGGAATAGCAGTTCTTAATATGCCGGCAATGCAGTTCATTATGTATGGAACGATTATAGCGATTCTTTTTGTTGGTGGACATCTTATTAATGCCGGACAGCTTAAGATTGGCGAACTAACCAGCTTTTTGAGCTATGTACTGCTGATTCTTAACTCACTTATGATGATGTCAAATGTATTTCTGATGATGACACGTTCACTGGCATCTGCATCAAGAATAGTTGAGGTTCTTGATGAAAAAATCGACATTACGGATGAACATTCACAGGACATAAGTGTTAAAAAGGGAGAAATAGAGTTTGATCATGTGTGGTTTAAGTATAAAAATGAGGCAAAGGAATATGTGCTTTCTGATGTTTCATTTCACATAAAGCCAGGCCAGACTGTAGGTATTATAGGTCAGACTGGTTCAGCCAAAACTACACTTGTACAGCTCATCCCAAGACTATATGATGCCACTAAGGGAACTGTGCGTATAGATGGCATAGATGTTAAGAATTATCCGGTAAGACATTTACGTGATGCTATTGCAGTTGTTTTACAGAAGAACACTTTGTTTTCCGGCTCACTTATATCTAATCTTCGCTGGGGAAATGAAAATGCAACTAAAGAAGAGATAGACGAAGCATGCCATATAGCATGTGTTGATGAATTCTTAGACAGACTTCCGGCAGGATATGAATCAGAGATTGGCCAGGGTGGCGTTAATGTTTCTGGTGGACAGAAGCAGCGTATATGTATTGCAAGAGCTATATTAAAAAAGCCTAAGGTTCTTATACTTGATGATTCTACAAGTGCAGTGGATACAGCAACAGAAGGTAAGATAAGAGAAGAACTTGCAAAGAAGCTTCCTGATATGACAAAGATTGTTATTGCCCAGAGAATATCTTCTGTTAAACATGCAGACCAGATAATTATTCTAGACAGGGGTTGTGTGAATGCAATAGGAACGCACGATGAGTTATTAAAGACTAATAAGATATATCAGGAAATATATGAATCACAGAAGGAAGGAGCAGATTTATAATGGCAAAGTATGTTGGATATAAAAGACCTAAGGATACTAAGAAAACTGTAAAGCATCTGCTTGTTTACCTTGGACATTATAAGTGGATGTTTATGCTTGTTGCATTTCTTGTTTTGTTAAGCGCAGGTGCTAATGTAACGGGAACTTATCTTGTTAAACCTGTTGTAAATCATTTTATAGTACCGGGAGATATGGATGGTCTGCTTAAGGCAGTTATTGCAATGGGAGTTATGTATGTATGTGGTGCTTTGTGTACATTTGGTTATAACCGTATTATGGTAAAGATGTCACAGAAGGTTATACAGGATATAAGAAATGACCTTTTTGCACATGTACAGAAGCTGCCTTTAAAATATTTTGATGCGCACACACATGGTGAGCTTATGAGCAGGTTTACCAATGATGTGGATACAGTACAGGAAGCTATGAATAACAGTTTTGCTATGATAATACAGAGCTTCATAATGCTTTTTGGTACTCTTATTATGATGATGGTTTTAAGTATAAGATTATCCATGATAGTTGTTGTGTTTCTTATCATAATGTTTTTCTTTATTAAGTTTAACAGTAAGCACAGCAAAAAGTACTTTAACAGACAGCAGGAGGAACTTGGTAAGATTAATGGTTTTGTCCAGGAAATGATGGCTGGACAGAAGGTTGAAAAGGTGTTTAACCATGAACAGAAGAATTTCGAGAAGTTTTGTGAGATGAATGAAAGCTTTAGGAGAGAGTCTACTAATGCACTTGCTTTTGCCGGAATGATGATTCCAACTATTGTCAGTCTGTCATACCTTAATTATGCAATATCAGCGTGTGTAGGTGGTTTATTTACACTTAAGGGACTTATGGATCTTGGAAGTCTGTCATCATATCTTATATATGTACGTCAGAGCGCCATGCCTCTTAACCAGTTCACACAGCAGGTTAATTTCCTGTTGTCGGCACTTTCAGGTGCAGAGCGTATATTTGATATGATGGATGAAAAACCGGAGGTTGATGAGGGAAGTGTTACTTTATGCAATGCTGATGGAAGTCTTACAGAATGTAGTGAATATACAGGTGTATTTGCATGGAAGGTGCCTGTAGGACTTAATACCTACTGGAATTCAGATTCATACAGGGAAAAGATTGAAAGCCAGATAAATAAAGATAAAGTTATGGCGTTTAAGTCAGACAGTGAAAGTGATAGAGAATATCTGGATAATGAAGAGAATAAAAAGAACAATGCAGATATAAAGGTTAAAGATGATACGTATCTTGTGGAGCTGCGTGGTGATGTAAGATTCAAAAATGTTGTGTTTGGTTATGTTCCAGGAAAAACTATATTAAACGATGTCACTCTTTATGCAAAGCAGGGACAGAAGATAGCATTTGTCGGTTCAACGGGGGCAGGAAAGACAACTATTATCAATCTTATAAACAGATTTTATGATATACAGTCAGGTTCAATAACCTATGATGGCATAGATATAAAGGATATACGTAAGGATGACTTAAGAAGATCACTGGCCATGGTTATTCAGGATACTCATCTGTTTACAGGAACGATAGCTGATAATATAAGATATGGAAAGCTTGATGCAACTGACGAAGAAGTAAGAAAAGCAGCTGTAATAGCCAATGCAGATTCATTTATAAGACGTCTTCCTGATGGATATGATACTATGCTTTATTCTGATGGTGGTAACTTATCACAGGGACAAAGACAGCTTCTTGCGATAGCAAGGGCAGCGATAGCAAAGGCACCCGTTCTCATACTTGACGAAGCTACAAGCTCAGTTGATACAAGAACTGAAAGACTGATAGAAAAAGGTATGGATGCTATTATGGAGGGTAGAACAGTGTTTGTAATAGCACACAGATTGTCTACTGTCAGAAATTCCAAGGCTATAATGGTGCTTGAAAAAGGACAGATTATAGAAAGAGGAAGCCATGATGAGCTTCTCGAACAGAAAGGCAGATATTATCAGTTATATACAGGACAGTTTGAACTTAGTTAAAACTCAGACTCTTATCAAAGAGGTGATAGCTGTATAAGTATGATATTAATCAGTATTTCAGTGATTTATATTTTAATGATGATGTTATAAGATGTTAGTGTCAAAAGTGAATTTTGATACTGACATCATTATAATAGTGTTAATAAGTATGAGATAAATTGGATTAATAAAGTAGAGAAATTATGTTAAAAAGTGTGTAGAAATGAGGAGCAATATGGAATATGGAGAGGTAAGACATTATCTGTTTGATGTAGAAATGTTAAGAAGAAGACTTTTAAGACCACATTTTATAGAGATGGGGCTTACAGTAGGTCAGGGGCAGCCAAGAATATTATATGAACTAAGAAAAGGTGGACAGATGACACAAAGGGAGTTATCAGATGCCTGCCTGATAGATGTAACTACTATGTCAAGAACACTTGACAGGCTGGAGAAGATGGGCCTTATAATAAGAGAGAGTAATCCTGAGTGCAGACGTTCGTGGGTGATAAAGCTTACAGAAGAAGGAAAAACAAAAGCTGATGAGGTGTCTGATTTGTTCGATATGGCAGAAGATATATTCTGTCAGAACATACCACAGGAGGAGCTTTCCAATATGTGTACAACACTTAAAAAGATAGAAGATAATCTTAATAAAGCCATAAAAAAGCAGGATGAATAACAAAATGAATTAACAAGAATGCGGAGTAAGTAGTAATCTGATTAACTATAAATGGGAAAGAAGATGTAGTTGTGAGTAATAGGAATATTAATAATATTGTAAGAGAATGTGATAAATCAGATGTAGATAATGATAGTGCTAATAATAGTATTATAAATGATGATAATCGCTTTGATAAAGAAATGAAAAAATCAGAACATGGGCATAAGAAGCTTTTATACAGGTGGATATTTTACATAGCAGGACTTGTTATCCTGGCACTTGGAATTATGCTTAATACAAAGACTAACTTGGGAGTATCGCCCATAATCTCAGTTCCATATTCAATATCAAGTGTTATTGGATTTAACTTTGCCAATATGACACTTATAGTTTATGTAGTATTTGTAATTATAGAAATGTTTCTTCATATAATATGGCAGTTTGTTGATAAGTCAGCTAATCAGCTTGGGATGTATCTGTTAAGAGATGCATTACAGATTCCTGTGAGTATAATATTTACAAGATTTCTTAATATATTTTCGGGAATGATACCATCTGTTCACAATAATATGCCAGTTCAGATTATACTTCTATTAATTGCAGTAATACTAACAGGAATAGGTGCAGCTATGTCGCTTAATATGCGTATAATTCCTAATCCTGGTGATGGTATAGTCCAGGCAATAAGTGATACTACTAGGCTTAATAAAAGGAAAGGAAAAGGTGTTGGCTTCTGTAAGAACTGTTTTGATATAACAAATGTTTCAATAACATTTATAATAGGATTATCAACAGGTCATTTTCTGTTAGGACTTGGTATCGGCACAATACTTGCCATGATTGGTGTCGGAAGGGTGATTGCTGTGTTTAATCATCTGTTTATGGATAAGATGAATAAGATTGCTTTTGATTATGTGGAGTAGAAAGGTATGGGTGTGAATATGAAGTATGATGTAATTATTATAGGAGCTGGTCCGGGTGGAATATTTTCAGCGTATGAGCTTATGAAAAAGTCGCCGGAACTTAAGGTAGCAGTGTTTGAAGAGGGTAACACATTAGAGAAAAGAAAATGTCCGATAGACGGAAAGAAAGTAAAGTCATGTATCAAGTGTCCTACATGTGCTATTATGAATGGTTTCGGAGGTGCAGGCGCATTTTCAGATGGAAAGTATAATATCACTAATGATTTCGGTGGAACGCTCTACGAATATATCGGCAAGGATGAAGCTATTGAACTTATGAAGTATGTTGATACAATAAATACTTCCCACGGCGGTGAAGAAACACATATGTATTCAACTGCCGGAACTAAGTTTAAGACACTCTGTATGCAGAATAAGTTAAAGCTTCTTGATGCATCTGTAAGACATCTTGGAACTGATATTAATTACATAGTTCTTGAAAATATGTATAATGAGATGAAAGACCACATTGACTTTTACTTTAATACACCTGTAAGCAGCATAGAGGTTATAGATGGCGGATACCGTATATTCTATAAGGATGAGCATATGGACTGTGAAAAGTGCATAGTGTCAGTTGGACGAAGCGGCAGCAAGTGGATAGAAAATGTCTGTAAGAAGCTTAATATTCCAACAAAGTCAAACAGAGTGGATATTGGTGTACGTGTTGAGCTTCCGGCAGTTATATTTGCACATCTTACAGATGAGTTATATGAGAGTAAGATTGTATACAGAACAGAGAAGTTTGAGGATTTAGTACGTACTTTCTGTATGAATCCTAACGGAATTGTAGTAAATGAGAATACAAACGGAATTGTAACTGTTAACGGTCACAGCTATGAGGGGGCTGAAAAGCAGACTGAAAATACTAACTTTGCACTTCTTGTTGCAAAGCATTTCTCAGAGCCTTTCAAGGACAGTAACGGATATGGTGAAAGTATTGCAAGACTTTCCAATATGCTTGGAGGTGGCGTTATCGTGCAGAGATTCGGCGACCTTATGAGGGGAAGACGAAGCACAGAAAAGAGAATAGAGGAAGGACTTGTAAAGCCAACGCTGGCAGCAACACCTGGTGATTTAAGTCTTGTGCTTCCTAAGCGTATTCTTGACGGTATCATAGAGATGATATATGCACTTGATAAGATAGCACCGGGAACAGCCAATGATGACACTCTTCTATATGGTGTAGAAGTTAAGTTCTATAATATGGAAGTTGAGATTGATAATAATCTTGAAACTAAATATAAAGGCTTATATATAATCGGTGATGGAAGTGGTGTAACACATTCGCTTTCACATGCCTCAGCTAGTGGTGTTTATGTAGCAAGGAAGATTATAGGTGATAATAATTAATGGAGGCAGCATATGTTTCGTAAGATGAGAAGGTTTAAGCAGGAGCTTAGTAAAGAGGAATGTATAGAAATATTAAAAAATGAGCCAAGAGGCGTGCTTTCTATGGTAGGTGATGACGGCTATCCGTATGGAATTCCTATGACACACTGGTATTGTGAAGAAAATGGAAAGCTATATTTTCATGGTGCTAAAGAAGGACATAAGGTTGATGCCATAAGCAGATGTGATAAGGTATCTTTCTGTGTATATGATAAGGGATATCGCAGGGATGGTGAATGGTCATTAAATATCCGAAGTGTTGTAGTGTTTGGGCGTATGCGTGTAGTTAATGATGATGAAAAGGTAGTTGAGGTGTGCGCTAACTTATGTAGAAAATTCACAGAGGATGAAGAATACATAGAGCAGGAACTAAAAAAAGCAGGCAGCAGAGTGTTGTGTATGGAATTAAGTCCGGAGCATATAACGGGCAAGCTTGTTAATGAGTCATAATGGCAAGGTGGATAATTTATTATATAAAGAGTGTAAAAAGTAAAACGACAAAAAGAATACATTTGCTTTTTATGAGTTATTAATGAACAAATAGTTATAATAATTAAGAATGAAGGGATTTAGAACAGATATAACCATCTGTCTTAAGTCCTTTTTTGCGTTTTTTGTTATTGACAATTATATTATTT
>JBNMGS010000066.1:0-7612 GCA_050872365.1 Lachnospira sp. | reverse complement strand
TTATCCACAAATATCTGCATAAACTGCCTTGCCAGTCCACATACTATGGCACTTATGCACGCACAGAATATGACTACACTTACCGCCGACTGCTTTATACCCTGTCTTATTCGCTCTTTCTTTCCAGCTCCATAATTCTGTGCCACGAACACTGAAAATGCATTTCCAAAGTCCTGAACTGGCATATATGCTATTGTATCTATCTTGACTGCAACTGCGAAAGCCGCCATAATAACCGCGCCAAAGCTGTTTACTATACCCTGAACGCATAGTATTCCAAAGTTCATAACTGACTGCTGAAGACAGGTAAATCCCGAAAGTGAAAGTATATCTTTCATATTCTTTTTATCGTATCTGACATCTTCTTTTCTTATACGATACTCAGGATAAGCTGCTATGTAGTATATAAGTATTCCGGCTCCTGACACATACTGCGCTATGACAGTCGCAATGGCAGCTCCCTTTATGCCTGTATTAAGAACTGCGACAAAGTATATATCAAGAAATATATTTATAATTACTGATACTGCTAGAAATATAAGCGGTATAACTGAGTTTCCTGTTCCTCTTAGCACATTTGATATGTAATTATATATGTATACAGCTATAAAACCCATAAATACATAGAAAAGGTATTCTTTCATATCACCTCTTATCTGAACAGGTACCTGCAAAATCACTATTATCTCATCAAGTGCAATGTAGAATATGAGCATTATAACAAGTGTCAGAATTCCTATCATAACTGACGACATATATATTCCGTTTCTTATTGCCAAATTATCCTTCCTGCCATATGACATGGATATAAATGCACTGCTTCCAAGGCACAGACCTATAACAACTGATGTAAGAAATGTGATAAGCGTATATGATGAACCGACAGCGGCAAGCGCATTATCACCTATATATCTACCAACCACCCATGTATCAACAAGGTTATATAGCTGCTGTAATACATTACCTAGCATAAGTGGAAGGGCGAATGCCCACAGTCCCTTTGTTATACTGCCTTCCGTAAGATTTCTGTTTTTAGCCATTATAATGTTCTCCCGTATCCTTTAGTATCTGTTATTCGTCCTAGTCATTTGTGGTTTCATTCCATTCATATTATTCTTATTTTTTATTATTTTCCGTCTATTACTTTTGTTGTTTTACCTTCTTCTATCTTCCAATCTTCTTAACAACCCCCACAAACGCATCAACTATAAATATAGCAAGTGCTATGGCTCCTGCTGCCCCTATAGTAAACACAAGACTTGATAAAGCCTGCTGTGTATCTGATGTAAACAGATAATATGCAGTCTGATACATGCCTGCACCTGGCACAATTGTAAGAATAGCCGGAATAAGTGTTGTTGTAACAGGCGTTTTTATTACTCTTGCAAGAATATGTGATACGATAGCAAGAACAAGTCCTGAAAGAAATGTTGCCATAAGCATTGAAGTGAATTTTTCTGCATATAAATACACAGCCCAGCCTGCCATACCAAGTATTCCATTAACAACAAGACATCTTTTGGGTGCTTCAATAAGCACTGAAAAACCTATTATTGCACAAAATGCAAATATACATTGAAATAACATAATACTAATATTCCTCATTTCCGCGCACTTTCTGGCGCATAACAAGCTTGTATCAGGGTGTGATAAGACACACCCCAGATATTATAATCAATTTACACACTAAGCTTAACCCATACACTATAACATAAGCAGACCAACATATACCCCAAGTGCAATCATTGCCGCCTCTGTAAATGCCTGTAGTATATTGGCATTACCAGATGCATAATCGCCGTGAAGTGTATCTCTTATGGCGTTTGTTATAGCTGCACCAGGCACAAGTACCATTATGGAACCTATTATTATCCTGTCTATATGGACTCCTATACCTGTATGAACCATAACCGATGCGGCAACAGATATTACCACTGATGCCACCAGATCATTTATAAGTGGATTGAGTCCTATCTTTTTTCCTATATGAAGCCATGCAGCAAGAAATATACCAACAACAGCTGTTGCTAGCATATCATATCCATTGCCTCCATACATACCTGCAAAAGAAGCAACCACAAAAATAGTGCATATATCCTTAAGCCACCAGGGATACTGTGTTTTCTCAAGATGTTTAAGCTGTGAGAAAGCTTCTTCTAACGATATAATTCTTTTATAAAACTTTCTTGATATATCGTTCACCTGTGCTATCACATTAAGATTAGTTGCTCCCTTGTTCACACGCCTTATAACTGTAAGTGCATCTATAGACGGGTCATCAAGCGATATCATAATTCCGGTAGATACAACAAACGCCTCTCTTGTCTTAAGTCCGGACGTCTTTAACATATAGTTTATTGTTTCCTCAACCCTATATATCTCAGCACCATTTTCAAGCATAAGAGTTCCAGCAAGTGCAGCTGTATCTATGAGCAGCTTGTAATCAACAGGCATTTTCTGTTCTATATCATTATGCTGTTCTACAATCGTTGCTTCATCTGACTTTATTTCTGTAGATTTTAACTCTGTGGACTTATCCGCTGTCAGCATCATTCTTACACAATCCTCCATCCATATATATTCATACACATATGAAACATCTTATAGACTTATATATTAGCCATTTCTTTGGCCAGTTATTTTAAAACTCTGCAAATATATTTACTTTTTAGCTTTTAAATCTAAGATATGTTAATTATTCTGCAAATTTAAAAATCATATCTTCTTAACTCGCAGTTTTTTATTCCAAATGCTGAGAATTCCTCATTAGTCATGTTATTGAAGTACGATTCAACTATTCTTGATATTCCATTATGTGCAACGAGAAGATATATCTTACCGCTGTCATCATTTTTTATATCATCAATCAGATTATATATTCTCTGGCACAGATGCATCATAGTCTCTCCGCCATCAAAATCATAAACAAAATTCATCTTTGCCACAGCAAACTCTTTGCCATCTCTTGCTGTTGATTCATACTTTCCAAAATTCTGTTCCTTAAGGCGTATCTCTTCCCTGCATGGTATACCCGTTACCTTGGATATATGTTTTGCTGTATCTGCTGCTCTTACAAGTGGAGAATACAGAATCTCATCTATATGGATATTTTCTCTTTTTATTCTTTCACCCAACTCTTCTGCCTGTCTGTGTCCCAATTCAGTAAGTGCTATATCTGTGGCACCACATATTTTATTTTCCACATTCCATATCGTCTGTCCATGCCTAGTAAAATAAAAATAACTACTCATATTTTATAACCTCAACTCTGCACATATCCTGTAACTTCCTGTCTGTCATATTATACACTGCATCAATTATATAATTCCTGTATGATGCATTACCATCAAGACTGTTCATCCTTGCATATGCAATCTCACCGCT
Source organism: Lachnospira sp. (assembly GCA_050872365.1). Taxonomy (GTDB): domain Bacteria; phylum Bacillota; class Clostridia; order Lachnospirales; family Lachnospiraceae; genus Lachnospira. The sequence goes on along the minus strand of JBNMGS010000066.1, from coordinate 4,228 downwards.
TATTCCCATAACACTGACTGCCGCTGCAGCAGCTTTTGCTATCATGGAAGAATCTATTGATGATTTTACATCCATATACACCGCAGATACGTATGCCGCTGTCAATGCCGACAACTGGCATCCGGTACCTGTAACTTTACTCATCATAGGATGCCCGTTTCTTATGCAGTATACAATATTCCCATCTGTTACTATATCTATAACACCTGTCATGGATACTACTGCATTTATTTTTTTTGCAAATGCTCTGGCAAAATGTATTGCATCTGATAGATTATTTTCTGTAACCCGGTCTATATCACTTGCTTCAACACCTTTGGAATTGTTTTTTATTTCATCATCACTACCTTTAGAGCCGTTTTTTTGCTTATCGTCATTATATTTAGCGCTGTTATTTAGCTTATCTTCATTATCTTTAGCTCTGTTTTTTCCCTTATTATCATTTTTAATCATAGAATCACATGAACCACCCATAGCCTTGTCAAGTGCCTTTATTTCTGATATATTGCCACGTATTACATCAATATCCACTTCATTTATAATTCTTAATGCACATTCTGTTCTGAACGTGGATGCACCAGCACCAACCGGGTCAAGTACAACCGGATGATTAAGGCTGTTTGCTTTCTTTCCAGCAAGAATCATGGCTTCAAGCTTGTTTTCATTAAGCATGCCAATGTTAATATTAAGCCCATTACATATAGATGTTATATCTTCTACTTCATGTATATCCTCTGCCATGATAGCCGCACCTCCACATGCAAGGAGTATATTCGCGCAGTCATTTATACTGACATAATTCGTTATGCTGTGAATAAGCGGCTTGTTTTTATGAACATCTGATATTATATTTTCAAACATTTTAATCCTCATTTCTGCACACATTTTTCATGCTAATCCTCATTTCTGAGCATATTTTTCATGCTAATCCTCATTTCTGAGCATATTTTTCATGCTGTGTCTCATTCCTTAGCATATTTTTCATGCTGAATCTCATTTCTGAGCGCATTTTTTGCATATCAAGTTTGTATCATGTGTTGCAGATGCTAATTTATTCTTCAATGCTCTGCTGCATCTTTGCAAGCAATCCTGAACTCTTAAGACTAAGTACTATTATTCCTGATATGAGTGCGCCAACTGCTGTTGAAACAAAAAATGGGAATATATATACATAAAATGCAAGATTAGCTGCACTTTTTCCCATAAGGAATATTGCAACAGGATATGCACATAAACCACCAAGTAATGAAGTACCTGCTACTTCACCTATCATAGTTGCAATAATATTATGCAGTTTCTTGTATACAATACCACATATAAGTGCACCAAACATACTTCCTGGAAATGCCATAAGACTTCCTATTCCAAGCAGATTTCTTATAAGTGATGCTACAAATGCTGCCATAACCCCGTAACCCGGTCCTAAGAGCACCGCACAGAACACATTTACCATATGCTGCACTGGCGCACACTTACTTCCAAATACCGGAAATGAGAAAAGACTTCCAACAACTGCAACCGCACACAATATTCCTGCTATTGATAATTTTTTAATATTAGTTGACTTCATTCGTAAGACCTCCATTTCTATTCAATACATACTGGCATCGCTTATAATCCATATACATAATACACTTGCTATAAGATATCAGGGTCAAAAGGTCTAAGCCCGCATGAGCTTGCTCATAGGTAGATGAATGACATTGTGACCCGCCTCAATACGAGCATAGGTTCAATCCAGTACATAAATACGCATAGTAGTATACCATATTATACAAGTATGTGATATATTTATGTCAATGATGTATTTTATCAAAGCTGTTTACAGACTGATTCTAAACAGCATCTGACAGCTCTAATATTATTAAACCAGTGTCAGAAGTAAGTTTTTCTACTCACTGATATATTAGGATTGCTACATTGCTACGCAATTCACGCAATCCTTACATCATATATATAGAAAGGCGTATTATATTTATGAAAGCTTATGAACGTTTACTTAATTATGTTGTAATTAAAACTCCAAGTGATGAAAACAGTTCCTCAACTCCTTCATCATCATGCCAGTTTGCACTTGCAAAAAAGCTTGAAGCTGAGATGAAAGAGCTTGGATTAGAGGATGTCGTTCTTGATGATAAATGCTATCTATATGGGAAGCTTCCTGCCTCTAAAGGATGCGAATCAGCTCCTGCCATAGGTTTTATAGCGCATATGGATACTGTATCTGACTTCTGCAATGGTGACATAACACCAGTTATTACTAAGAATTATGACGGCGGAGCTATTACACTTGGAACAAGTGGTCTTATACTTGACCCGGATATCTTTCCACATCTTAAAGAACTCAAAGGAAGAACACTTATAACTTCTGATGGAACAACTATACTTGGTGCAGATGATAAAGCTGGTATTGCTGAAATCCTTACAATGATAGAATATATAATATCCAACAACATACCACACGGACCAGTCCGTATAGCATTCACTCCTGATGAAGAAATAGGTATGGGAGCTGAACATTTTAATCTCTCGCAGTTTAATGCTGACTATGCTTATACCGTTGATGGAGATACCGAAGGTGAAATACAATATGAAAACTTTAACGCAGCAAAAGCTGAATTCACCATTAAAGGCTTTAATGTCCACCCAGGCTCTGCCAAAGATACTATGATTAACGCAAGTCTTGTAGCCATGCAGATAAACAACTGCATTCCTGCTGCGGAAACGCCACGTAACACAAGCGATTATGAAGGTTTCTATCATCTTATAAGTATGAAGGGGGAAGTTGGTGAGGCTCATCTATCATATATAATACGTGACCACGATATAACATTGTTTGAATCCAAAAAGAAAACATTAAAACATATAGAAAAAATAATGAATGAACAATGGGGTGAAGGCACCGTTACTCTTACAATAACTGACCAGTATTATAATATGGCTTCAATTATCAAGGATTGCATGCAGCTTATAGATAAAGCCAAGACTGCCTGTGTAAATACTGATGTAACACCGCTCATTCTTCCTATCCGCGGCGGTACTGACGGATGTCTTCTAAGCTATAAGGGACTTCCATGCCCTAATCTTGGCACTGGCGGTCATGCATACCACGGTCCATATGAACACATTACAGTTGAAGGCATGGATATGATGGTAAACGTATTGATTGAACTTGTTAAATTATTCAGCAGGTGATATGATGAAGCGGTAAGATTTTGCTTCGCAAAACAAGGAGGTATGTACGTACGAATTTACTAAGGACTGCCTTATTGGCATTAAGGAAATCGATGATGAACACGCTAAATTATTTAAAATGATAAATGATGCTATATCTATGGCTGATGAGCTTGACGATATCACTCCAGTTGCAAACAACCTTATATCTAATCTTAAAGATTATGCAGCAACTCATTTTGCACATGAAGAAGCTTATATGGAAAGCATCAATGATCCTGAACTTGCACTTCAGAAAAAGGAGCATGCTGCATTCACAAAGAAAGTTAACGAATTCAAGCTCGATAAGTCATCAGATAAGGCTGTAAGAGATTCTTTTAATGAATGTATTTCATTTCTTGTACGCTGGTTATATCATCACATATTAAGCAACGATATGATGATTGGCAAAATGTGCAACTCCAATAATTCATCTTCTGACAATCCGTCAGATACTGATGAAAGCAGCTTATTTGCTTTTACTGACAAGTATAAAACCGGCATTGAACTTATTGATACAGAACATAAGCGTCTGTTTGAAATCATAAATGAAACCTATGACCTTATACATGACGATTTCGCCCACGATAAATACGACCAGATAATGTCTTTACTTGGACAGCTTAAAGACTACACAGAATTTCACTTCCATGATGAAGAAGATTATATGACAAGTATTAACTATCCAGGTCTTGAAGCCCAGAAGCAGGCTCATGAATCGTTCATAGACAAGCTTGTAAATATCGATATCCATGAATTAGAATCCATGGATGACAACCAGCAGCAATATCTTCTTGACCTTGTCAACTTCCTTGTAACATGGCTGTCTAACCATATACTTGGAGCTGATAAGAAGATTGGGGAGTATGCAGCTAATTAAATTATTGTTGTTTAATTGAATTTCAGTAATTAACGAACGGACGACAAATATAAGCTACAGGCAGTCCTGCACACTATGTTCAATGCCAGAAGCTTCAATCGGCTGACTCTAAGACTTTTCATATAGGTAGTGATA
>JBNMGS010000065.1:0-7613 GCA_050872365.1 Lachnospira sp. | reverse complement strand
CAATTAAAAAACGAGTAACAAAACTGGATTTACGCTAGTCTGCTACTCGTTCAAAGGTTATTATATTTTTATTTTTCGGAAAAGTCAAACAAAAATTTTCTTGCAATTTTTCTCTTTTATACATTATAATAGGCAAGAAATAAAGAAACAAGCCGGCTTTTAAAGCGTGAAATCATGATGAACAGCTTATCCTCACTGATTTTGCGCTTATTTTTTTACAAAACAAGAGGTCATATGAACACTAAAAACAAACTGGCAGATATGCCAATCCAACCTTTACTATATACTATGGCAGTTCCTCTGATGCTGTAATTCTTTTCATTCTACTTACCATCCTGTTTATTTTACTGCATTTACAATTAATTCCATTTTATCTGTATTCTTATGCTTATAAAACATTATTATATTTTTCTTTTTTATTAAATATTTCAATTTGCATATTACTATATTTCTTTATTTATTCCTAATACTTGCCACCTCATGTTTGGTACATTATAATAAATGCTGACAATTATTTTTACTATATTGAGCAATATATGCAAACAATATTTAAGTATTAAATAAAAACAAATTTTACATTAGGAGACTGTGACTTGAATAAAACAATATTATTAGACGGAGCAAGTATAGATGCTATATCTTCTGAACTTGAACATGAACTCATAAACAATTACAAGTATGATTCAAAGGATGCCAAAAAAATCTGCCTTACAACAGAAGAAATATTACTTAATATAAGAGAGAAAAACAAAGAGAATTTTAATGTTGAAATTTCGCTTAAAAAGCATTTTGGAAAATGCAGCATAATTGTCAGTTTCAATGGTGAATCATATGACCCAAGAATGAATGACAACGAATTAAGTGACCTCTTAACATTATACGGGCTTATCCCTGACTATAACTTTAAAAATGGAAAAAATATTGTATCTATACCAGCCATAAAACATAAGAAATCAACAATACCAGGAATATTATCAGGTCTGGCTGTCAGTATATTAATTATATTATTATCTGAAATAATACCCGGAACAATATTTAAAAACATCATAGCTTCGATTGTAACTCCTGCTTTCAATACTACTATTGGATTTATATCCGCTATTGCGGGACCTATTATATTTCTGTCTGTTCTTTCAGGAATACTTGCCATAGCTGATATTAAAACACTTAAATCTGCCGGTTTACGGATTGTACGTGATTCTGTGATATTATTAACTGTTTCTTCAGCTATAACAGTTTTTGTATCTATGAAAACCTATGGTGTAAATATGCATAATGCTTCAAACAATCTTTCTGATTTTTCAGCAGTTATCCAGATGCTGTTTGATATCATTCCGAACAATCTGATAGCTCCATTTGTTAACGGTAACTCAATGCAGATTATATTCCTTGCAATTCTTTCAGGAATCGTTATTCTTGCGCTTAATACTAAAATAAATGTAGTAAGTAACTTCATATATGAGTTAAACAACATATTCCAGCAGATTATGATGTGGATAAATAATCTTATACCGTTATTAGTATGCGTAACTATTGTACATATCTATATGTCAGGACAGGCTGCCATTATAATACGCTCACTAACAACATTATGCATAATAATAGGTATTACACTATTAATTACATTTGGACTTGTTTTATACACTTCTATAAAATATAAGGTAGGAATTCCTGCAATAATAAATAAAATGCTTCCAACATATATCATAGGATGTACAACAGGTTCTTCTTCTGCAGCATATCTTACTAACTGCGATACCTGTCGTAAAAAATATGGCATTGATGGTTCTTTAGTTGACTTTGGCATACCTTTTGGTCAGGTTATATGTATGCCTGGATGCGCTGCATTTCTCGTATGCATATGCGTATACCTGGCATCCTTTTATAATATAGCCATCACACCAACCTGGATTGTTACCGCAATTATAGGTTCTGTACTTATTGCCATTGCAGCACCACCTATTCCAGGCGGTGGAATAGCTATATTATCAACAATGCTCACCTTACTTGGAATTCCTTTAGAAGGTCTTGCTGTTGCTGTACCTCTTGAAATGATAACTGAATACCTGGCAATCGGTCTTAACCTTTTTTCCATACAGATAATACTTATCAAAACAGCTGATAAACTAAAGAAACTAAATGCAGAAATACTTCGAAGCAAATAATTTTAATACACATTCAAAATACACAACTTAATATGACATTTTTATTCTGCCTTTTTTTCAAATTCCTTAGCAACTTCCTTTAACAATTCTCTTATTGGAAGATGCTGAGGACAGACTTTCTCACATTTCCCGCAGCGTATACACTCACTTGCCTTACCATTGTGAACTGTATGTACATCGCTATAATAATAATCTGCATTCCAGTCATGGAATACTGTCTTAGCATTCATACAGGCGAAAAGATCTGGTATAGATATATGCTTTGGGCACCCTTCTACACAATAACGGCATGCCGTACAGGGAATCATATGCTTTGAATGAAAAACCTCTGCAACAGCCTTAACTGCATCCATTTCCTTATCATCAAGTGGCTTAAATTCCTTCATATAGCCTAAGTTGTCTTCCATCTGTTCTATATTACTCATTCCGGATAGAACCATCATAACTCCATCAAAGCTTGCTGCAAAACGTACCGCATAGCTTGCTGCACTTCCACCATTAAGGTCATCTAATATTTTCTTTGCATCCTCTGGAAGATTAACAAGATTGCCACCCTTTACAGGTTCCATAATTATAACCGGCTTATTATACTTGCGACAGACCTCGTAGCACTTTCTACTCTGTACTGCTGGATCATCATAATCAAGATAATTGAACTGAATCTGAACAACCTCTATCTCTTGATATTCCTTTAATATTTCCTCAAGCACCTCTGCCTTATCATGGAAGGATATTCCAAAATGACGAATCTTTCCTTCTTTCCTTAACTCAAGAGCAGTCTCATATGCGTGGCATTTTTTAAAATGTTCAAATATATCCTTTGACTGTGCATGCATAAGATAAAAGTCAAAATAATCAACACCACATGCCTTAAGCTGACTCTCAAAAAATGGGCGTATATCCTCCTGCTTATTAAAATATGACATAGTCAGCTTATCTGTAAGTATATATTCTTCCCTCTTATGTCTGCTTGTAAGACATTCCTTTATGGCAAGCTCACTCTTTCCCTCAAGATATCCATGTGCTGTATCAAAATAATTAAACCCTTGATCTATGAATGTATCAACCATCTTCTTTGTCTGTTCAATATCAACATCCTTACCATTTTCCAGCATAGGCAGTCTCATACAGCCAAAACCAAAATTCTTCTTTACTTCATCAAAATACATATTTGTTCTCCTTTCTTATCTACTCATTTTTTATGGGTGGATTAACTACCAATATCTGAGTTACAATAATTTTCTTCTTATGCGCTTACTATAATATATAATACCACGTGAAGTTTAGTCCCAGTCAAGATTTTAAAACAAAAACTAAATTCTGCTATTATACCAGTGCACTTCTGGTATATGGCAGATTATTTTTGTCTTATTTGAAATTTCTATCTCTTATGATATACTTATTTTTATTACATCAAAAGGCAGGGACATCATATAATGAAGCTAAAAGCACTAAAAACCGCATTTCCATACACAATCCCAATACTTACAGGCTTTTGTTTTCTTGGATTTGCATATGGTATATATATGAATACATTAGGATTCTCATTTATATATCCTTTATTTATGAGCATGCTCATATTCGGCGGTTCACTTGAATTCGTCACAGCAACTATGCTTCTATCACCATTTGCACCTGTGCAGGTATTTATTATGGCATTTCTAATACAGGCCAGGCATCTGTTTTATGGCATATCTATGCTTGACAGGTTCAAAGGAATGGGATGGAAGAAGTTCTATCTTATATTTGGAATGTGTGATGAAACATTTTCTGTTAATTATACTGCCAATATTCCAGAGGATGTGGACAAAGGCTGGTTTATGTTCTTTGTTACTCTTCTTAACCAGATATACTGGGTATTAAGTGCTACTATCGGCTGCATTATCGGTTCTCTGCTGACTTTCGATACTTCTGGTATCAGCTTTGTTATGACGGCTATGTTCGTTGTCATATTCCTTGAACAATGGCTTAAGGAAAAGCAGCATGCCGCATCACTGATTGGATTATTCACATCCATTGTATGCCTTATAATATTTGGCGCTGATTCTTTCATGATACCAACTATGGCTGTTATTATTGTTCTTCTTACTATTTCAAGAAAGAACCTTGAACAAAGTAGCGACAATACCAACACTGATGAATCAAACAAAACATCGACTTCTATTTGTAGCAATGACCAATCAATATAATAATGTTACCATACAAAACTAATATGATACATAATACCAATATTAAATCAATAGATAACTTAATTAACAAACTGATAATTCAACATTAACGAGGTTTTACGCTATATGACTATATCACAACAGATAATAACAATTGCTATATGTATTGCAGCTACAATGCTTACACGCTTTCTTCCTTTTTTTATATTTAATGAAAATAAAAAAACACCAGCATACATACAGTATCTTGGAAAATATCTTCCATCTGCTGTTTTTGGTATGCTGGTGATATATTGTCTTAAAAATGTAAGTATATTGCATGGCAGCCACGGTATTCCCGAAATGATATCTATTCTTATAACTGGAATTCTTCATGTCTGGAAACGAAATATGTTCATATCAATAGCTGCTGGAACTATCTGTTATATGCTTCTTGTACACTTTATTTTCTAGTTTCTAAGCTGTAACTAATTTGATATATGACCGGATTAAAATCTGTTTATGTTAACTTAAACTTCCCACTTGTTATTTGTTAATGAGCCACCTTAGGAGTAGGAAGTTTGAGTTATTAATTTTTACTACATAACTCTATGTAGTATTTTAATGCTTCCCTTTCTGTGGCAAAACCACCTGTGGCATACTTATTAATACATGTATACCAGTTTGATATCATGGAATTACTTATGTTTCCATCATTAACATAATTCATTTCTGTTGTTCCCGGGTTAATGATATTGTTATATATATCCATATCTGTATGATTCAAGGCAACTGATGGAATTCCCTTTATATCTGCCATCTTATTAATCTCGTCCTTAGTTGACATAAATCTTAAGAATTCAACTGCATAATCATAATCGGAGGCATCCTTATTAACCGCAAATCCAACCCATGGTTCTGCGTAAACATAGGCACCATCATCGCCTAATGGAGCATATATATAGGAATACTTGAAAGGTTCCTTCTGATATGTCTCTGACTTGGACTCTCTTTTCTTCATTCCGCCTACCTTTTCTGAGTTACATACCCAGAATGGAACATCTCCCTCAAAGAACTTAAGAATAGCCTTGTCATAGTTATCAGCAGGATAAGTTTTATTGACCGAACTATCTGTATAACCCTTGCTAATAATAGTATTTAACTTATCCATAACTGGCATTAGTTTATCAACTGCACTTTCATTTCCTGATATTATATCATTATAAAGACTGCTATCACTCATAATCAAGTCATACGCCATACTTTCCACAAGCTCTGCATACACTTTACTTTCTGGTCCCTGAATTGGTGTATACCCCTTTTCTTTAAGTACAGTCAAAGCATTGATAAATTCATTATAATTCTTAGGTATTGTTAATCCTTCTTTTTCTAACAATGTTTCATTAACCACAAGTCCATATACATTCTGTCCCATAGGAATATACAACAGTTTTCCATCGTGATATGCCATTTTTAAGAATCTGTCATCTATATCAGTCATATTAATATTTTCTTTGGACAAATCTACATATAAGCTTTCTGCCTGGCTTCCATACTTTTCAAGAACATCTTCTGAAGTCATTATTATATCCACATTGGAATTAGCTTCCATATATGACATATACTTTTCTGAGCTTACCTGTTCGTATATAAATTCTACATTAGGATAGTACTGGTTAAAATCATTAGTCACCTGATCTAATGCCTCAAAGTTTCCAAAAAATCCGGCAATATTTATTAAGACCTTACTTTCTGTGTCTAAAACCGGCTTAAACTCATTCGTATCTGATACTTTTTTTCCACATCCAGACATTCCTAATAACAATACACATATCAGACAAGTAAAAATACACTTTAAATATTTTTTCATAAGCATTCTCCCATTCAACCTATAATTGTCCATTCTTAATTTTTGCAAGATATTCCATTAACACCTTCATACTTACTGGCTTGGCAATATGCCCATTCATACCACTATTCATACATTCCTTTACATCTTCTGCAAATGCATCTGCAGTTAATGCAATTATTGGAATTTTATTAATATTCTCATCTTGCATTGAGCGTATTATTTTTGTTGCTTCCAAACCATTCATAACAGGCATATTAACATCCATAAGAATAACTGAATATGTTCCTTCTTTTACATTCTTTAGCATATCAATACATTCCTGTCCATTCCATGCATGATCACAGATTATCCCATTTCCTGACATCATTTCATTGAATATTTCCCAATTCAGTTCATTATCTTCAGCCACTAAAAGATGCATTCCCTCTATATTTTCCGTAATATCATCCTCAGGCACATTCTCTTTATAATCTTTGACTACCGGCAGTTCAAGTGTTACAACGAATGAAGTTCCCACACCGGGGGCACTCTCGCACTTAATATCACCACCCATCAGATCTACTATCTGCTTTACAATTGATAAACCTAATCCTGTTCCCTGGATAGTATTAACCTTTGTATTAATTTCTCTTGCAAATGTATTGTACATATTCTTCTGAAATTCTTCTGTCATACCGATTCCAGTATCATCTATACAAAATATCAGACGTATGTCATCTTTATTTCCGTCTATTTCTTCCTCATATAACTGTACTTTAATCTTTCCACCATCATTCGTATATTTAACAGCATTTGACATAAGATTCATATATATCTGATTCAGTCTCATCTTATCAACATAAACACATTCAAAAGGAAGTCTGCTGTAATCGCAATCCAGCATTATTCCTTTCTTGTTTATACTCTGTCTAAGCAATTCCGTTAAATCATGCATCATATCAGGTAGTACTACATTCTCTGGAGTAAGTATAAGATTCCCACTTTCTATTCTTGATATATCAAGTACATCATTAATAAGTGTCAGCAGCTGTTTTCCTGAATGCAGACCTTTATCCATACAATCAGTTACATATACAGAGTCTTCTGATTTCTTCTTAGCAAGCTCCATAGTTCCCATCACAGCATTCAAAGGTGTACGGATATCATGCGACATAGCTGACAAAAACTGTGTCTTGGCCTTGCTTGCACGTTCTGCTATCTTAGCCTCCTCCATAAGTCTGTGATTTATACCTATAAGATAAATACCATCTATAAATGCAAGTATTATCAATGTTCCACATACAAGCAGAATTATATACCATGCATCAAATGAACCTTTCAAATCATTAACTCCAATAACTCCAAGAATGTCCAATGCTGAACCAGAACCAAATGATGAATAATACCACCAGCAATCTACGTTTCTGAAATTCTTATATTCCAGAAGTCCGCTTTCAGTATTCTCAAGCT
>JBNMGS010000064.1:0-7656 GCA_050872365.1 Lachnospira sp. | reverse complement strand
TCATCGATGCATGCTTGCATGCAATTCGACGTATACCCTAGTGACCCGCACTGCGACTTCCACAATCACATACAATCTGTTATTTGCAATATTCTGCTACTACCGCATTAATAACCTTACCATCTGCCTTGCCCTTTAACTCTCCCATAACAGCTTTCATAATCTGTCCTTTGTTCTTTGTAGCAAGAACATCTGCGAATTTTTCGGTAATTATTGTTCTTACTTCATCCTCTGAAAGCATCTTAGGTGCAAACTCTGACATAACAGCAAGACGTGCATTGTATTCTTCTAAAAGTTCTGTTCTATCTGCAGGACAAGTATCAATCTGTTCTTTTACACTCTTGATTTCCTTAAGAATAGCCTGGTCTACCATATCATCAGGGATATCCTCCCTGCATCCTGCATCTATAGCAAGCTTCTTGGCTGCTGATACAAGTACGGCTATAGAATCCTTTCTCTGCTTATCTCTTGCTTTCATAGCATCAATCATAGCTTTCTGTAAAACATTGAATTGCATAATACATTGTTCCTTCTTTCTTTACATTGATTTCCAATAATTGTAAATCAATCATGATATAATTACAAGTATATTTAAAACTATTTGAAGTCATTTAAATTATTGATTTCATTATTTTCATTAATCCCATTTTTTGCATTATTTTCACCACTTTGTCTGCATTATTTTCACTATTTTACCTGCATTGTTTTTACTACTTTGTTTGCATTAAAGCTTATCAAATATCCAAACACCGCTTGTTAAAAATTATAAAACAGACGCTTCTCCTATTATTTTAAAAACGCACGCTGCGAATCTGCTATTCCCTCCGCTAACACTCTTAATTCAAAATGTGTATTATCAGGCAGCTCTGTCTTATATGTTACTGCCTTTAATAACAGCGCTGATACTTCACCCGGTGCTAGTGGCGATACACAATAATAATATCTGTCATTAATGTCTCCTGTTGAAGATTCATTATACACCCAATTTACACGTGCTTTATCGTCAGATTCGCCATTTTTTTTATATTCTTCATATTCTTTTTGCGACATCACACCATCTGCCAGTATATAATCCACACTATCTCTCATATCAACAGGAACTGTCTGACCTGATACTCCTTTACTCTGATTAAGTTCATTATCATCATATACGAGCACAGGAACGAACCTCACTCTTACTGAAGTATCTGTTGTTGGATAATCTTCTGATGTTATATTTTTAACCGCAACCTCTTTTGACACTGTTCTACCACTTTCACTTATACGCACGTATTCATTTGAATTGTTATTCTTATTAACATCATAAGTTCCAGCTTCATTAGTTCCTTCATCTTCCAGTATTACCACATCACCGCTATTTTTTTCAACAACACCTATATTAACACAGGCTCCCTGAAAATCGTTTACAACACTCTCCGTTCTTGCATTAAGACTTGCATATGTTGCCCCTGTGATTAATAATGTAACAGCAGCAAGGATACTTACAGATATGATTACCTTTTTAACTGCAATATTTCTTTTCACACCTTATTCCCCTTTCTATTATTCAAGCACACTTATCCAACCACTCCGGCCAAATGTGCGTGTTCAAATACATTTATTCAAATACACTTATTCAAATATACTCTTTCGGTTCATCTTCTCTAAACAATTAGACAATATTTCCATACCTGTAATTACAAGCATTATTCCTATAACTATACATTTACCATATATGGAACTGACTATGGATGATACATATCCTAACAAAGGCACGCTAAAAATAACCTTTCCGACAATATTATCATAACCAACCAGTCCGCCATCATTTACTTCATTGGCATCTCCCTTAGTTATAAATGCATTACGGGCAACATCTCTTTCAACAACCCTGTGTGTTACAAGAGTTTTATCATTAATATGAAATGTAATAACATCCCCTATGTTAATCGCATCTTCATCAGCATGCTTTACATATACAAGACTGCCTACATGATATTCTGGCTCCATACTTGCAGATAATACCCTGTAACTCTTAAAGCCTGCAACTCCCGGTAGATACATAATAATCATCATACCTGCTAATAACACAAATACAATATCTGTTATTAGTCTCAATATCTTACCTGTTTTTTTATTCATCCTTATCTCCATTTCTTCATTGTTTGCCTGAATTATTTATTTTTATTGTTTAACTTCATCAATACCTATAAAACGGTTAATTGCCGAAGCTGCATCACTTAACCATCTAAATCCTGATTCTTTATTGTTGGTAAATTGTGTCTGTGCCGGCTCCCCGTCTGCTATATATCCATAATGTGTACTGTCAAGTCCATAGAATTCCGGTCTTATATTATTGGCATAATCTGCCTTTCTAATGTTTTCACCTATAAATATATCTTTTGTTTCATAACCACCTGCATTATTATTTCCATCATAGTTATCTGACATATTCACAAGCTTATATTCCAATGTCCAGTCAGCATCTTCTGTTACTGTATAAAAGCCTTTCCTTAATCCTCTTACAGTAGCTGTCTTTTTAATTATGTCGCCATTGGCATCAAACGACACCGGCTGGTAAAATACAGCCTCAAGCTCACCTTTTTGTGCCGTCTTATCAATATTTGCATATTCATACTGCTCTATCCTGAACACATATGTCTGATTGGCTCTTATTATTTTATTATCCGTATACTGTTCATCTATGCATTTGGTTATATCAAGCTGCCCCTTTACAACATGTATTGTATACACAGCATAATCATAATAATTATTATTTATATCTTTTTCCATATTATAAAGTACTTCATCTGCTATATGTCCTTTTGAATTCTTTGTACACAGGTCATTTTCATCCACCCTGCTTACGGCATATTTCACCTTTATTTTATATGCTGTATCCGAATCCGGCTCTGCTTTAGCGACATCCAATCCGTCTATAGGCTTATCATCCTTATACCAGCTAACTGTAAAATCCTCATCCGATAAATCTGTTCCATCTTCGCTAAGTGTACATCCTTTTGTTTCAAGAACTTTTCTTAATATTTCTGGCTTGTCACTGTAATCTGAAAATGAATCGCCATAAAATATTACATCTTCTATATTCTTAATAACCGGTATGGTTCTTACATTAACTGTTGGTCTTGGAAATTCCTTGAATTGACCATTTACTGTAACACCTGAATCTAAACCGTTGGTAGTTATGTTATTACCTCCGGCATAATAAGGACTTGCTTTAACCTGTATAATCTTTTTCCAGCCATATTTTATATCATCTGTACTTCCTGTATCTATATCAGTATCATCTTTACCATTGATGTCCTGATTTTCAACAGTCTGGTCAACCCACTCTACATACACCATATTTTTTTCTGTATCATATCCTATTGTGCCACCACTGGCTGTAAGTGTGTTTTCCTGTGTTACACATACATAGTCATCATGCTCTTTCGCATAATCTGCATCAGTCGTTACAATTTTTCCTTCATCATCTATGATGTTGAATCTGTTATCAATATAATCCCTCACTGTAACATTTGTTATATCCTTAAGAATAACTCCTTCTGTATTCTTTATATATGCTCCAAGTGAAACATCATATGTCCTGTTCTCCCAATCATTAAGTGTTACTGTCTTATCTACATCATAATCATCTATAGTTATAATTCTTGCAGAATCTGGTACTGTGAATTTCATATTACAGTTAGAAAGATTACCTCCTCTTTCCATATAAAGTACTGTAATAATGTGTTTTTTATGCTGGTCAACCTCTGTTTTTATGCCTCCTGCTGCCCTTAGTTCATCTGCAAGTGGTCCTGCTTTCCACAGATCCACATCTCCACCACACTCAGGATGAATACCTCCAAGGTCTAATACGAGTTCTCCGTCAAGGAATACCCACAGATCATCATCACCAGTAAATTTATACAAAAGATCATCATCATATCCATTCAACGCAAACTCAACATCATAACGCATTCCAAAATAATAGTTTGTTCCTATCTTTCCACTGGCTCCACCGTAACCGGCATCAAGTACGTTAGATTCCGAATCATTTAATGGAAAGAATTTATCACCTGCGGAGGTTTTGTTACCTTTAGGAGATAAAACATAATCAAGTGTGTATGTTGAACTCCTGTTACCATTGTCCTTTTTATCAAACACGAGCTTATAATCTTTTATAACTGTCTTACCGGTCTTTGCTTCATCAGAAAAAAGTCCCGGTTCATCTACATTAAATATAACCTTCCTATAGTCATTTTTATCAAGGCTCTTAATTATTCCCTGAGTTGCAAGATAATATTCATGTGTTGTTCCATCAAATGTTCCTATAGTCTTATACTTTCCATCGTTGTAGTATATACAATTGTTAGCATTAAGTCCGTTTACCATACATGAATATCTGTTCTGACTATAATTCTGGTCTGTAGTTCCTACTGTCAGCTTAGGCTTACCATTGTCAGCATAATTATCAGCTGTATTAATACTTTTCTCAGGATATTTGCGATAGCCCGGTTTGTATTTACTTCCTTTGTATGGTGCCACTACATAATCATAAAATGTACAATAACCTACAAGACTGCTGTTATCTTCTATATCAGCTGCAGCATTACTGGAATCTGTTGTATATACAACAGTATCTGATGCCGTACTGACCATGGATGTGCTATAATCCCCCTGGGCTTTATTTTCCTTATTGACTGTCTCTTCTTTTTTATTGCCATATGTTGAAGCTATTCCTGCTATCCCATTTGTATACATAATAACAGCAGATATACCACACAGCATTACAACCACACATATACTTATCAGTATAGTTAACAGTTTCTTCTGTTTTAACCTACTTAACATATTACCTCCATTCCCACGCACATTTTATAAAATAACGGGGTTATCATCTTGCTTTCATTTTTTAACATCACATACAAGCCTCTTTAGTTTATATTCCGGAATATCTTTTATATGCCTCTTCCTGCAATTATCTAATATGCGCTTTATTATGTCTCTAGCATTATCCACACTGCAATCCGGAAGCAGAATACTACAATGTGCTTTATCAGATATAGACACAATATCACTCTCCCTAAGAGAATGTATGAGTATATGCAGAAATGTATCTGGAGCTGGCATATTTTCAGGATATAATTCTTCATTTATACTTATGCATTTTTCTTTATTCACATGCTTATCTTTATTCACACACATGTCTTTATTCACGCACTTATCTTTATTCACATACTTATCTTCATTCACATACTTATCTTCATTCACATACTTATCTTCATTCACATACTTATCTTCATTCACGCACTTGTCATTATTCACGCACTTGTCATTATTCATGCACTTATCTTTATTCATATACTTAGTTTTATAAAAACTTTCATCAAATACTACAACATATGAATCACTGTTGTTTCTTTTCATGCGGCGTTTCTCTATCTCACAATTCTGTAAAAAAACATCATAATCACATACAACTGCACCCTGTGAATATCTGTAAAAATTTTTGTTATTATCCCAGACAGTAATGCTTTTATAAAGGCTGCACAGTTTTGGTGATGGCTTTACACATAATCTTTCTTTAAAAAGCTGTTCCAGCTTTGTAAAATGTTGTTTTGCCTCACTAATTCTGTTCTGACCTATAAGAGCCCTCATGTAGTAATAATGTGCATTCTCCAAGAGCTCATCTGTCATAAGTGCCTGGCTGCACACACATTCCATAACTTTATACTCCTTTTGTTCATATAACAGCTTAGATAATTTCATGATTTCATCTATATACATCGTATGGTAATAGGCATTCAGCGTAACTATCCAGTAACAGTCTGTATATTTTTCAAGAAAATGCTTCTTATAATATCCAACTGCATCTTTCATATACTCTATACTTTCTTCCATGCTGCTCTCATTCTCTGCTTTTATGCACGTAAGCTCGAATTCGTGTGTATCAGTTACCAGACGTACATCTTTATTCCAGCTATAATACCCTCTTCCTGTCTTTATGAATTCAGCATTTCCAAAATATTTCTTTAATATATTTCTTGTTCTATATACAAGATTCTTTAATGCATTGACAGGATTATCACTTTCCTCGTCATTCCACAATGATTCTGACAGCTCACTTACTGATATGTTATTATTGTGATGGCATATCATATAAGAAAGCAGCTTTATTATCTTATCAGAGTTTATCCTGTCATCATCAAGCATTATTCCATTGTATGTCATGCGAAAATCATCCAGAAACGTAACATATACTATTCCGTTTTCCTGCAAGGCATCACCTGTTATAATTCTTTACTTGCATTATTTTTTATTTTTCTTCTGGCACATAATCCTGCCAGAGTTCCAAGTGCCGCCACCCCTGCTACAACTGCAAGTACACCAAAAAACATAAGCATAGAGCTATCACCTGTCTTTACCGTTTTAGTTGTCCTGTCAGTGTCGTCTGTTGTAACATTCTGTACTGCGCTTATATTTAGCCTTAATTGTCCCTGTTTATTCATATATGAATTATCCATCGATTTTCCATCAAGTGTTATAAATATTCTTATGCCTGCACTTTCTCCCCCTGAAAGTGTTGCAAGATATTCATCACCTGTAAGAATATATGCCCCTGAATCTTTATCTGTAATATTATTACTATCTGTTATATGATTTTCACTTTCATTAGCTCCCGATATAATTCCATCATATAACAACTCATAGTCTTTATCTTCCATTGCTTTATATATCTTTATATTATATATACCTGTTTTGCTTCCTTCTCCTGCAATATTCTTTATAATCTCACTGTTAATATAAAAATCCATTTTTTTGTCTGAATTATTATATAACCTTACCAGTCCTTCTCTCGTTTCGCCTGGCTGCATATCCTTAAAATCTATATCTTTCTCAACAACACTGAATCCTGTAGCACTGCTATCAAGTGATATTGCTGTAGCATTTTTTTCTAATTCCGTTATATTCTTATCTGCTTCAGTCAGACTTGTGTTATTAACATCTGATATTATCTGTGTTATATTGTCTGTTATTTCATATTCTTCATCATACCTTGCATTCCTGACATTGTTTATTCCACCATCATCTGTTATATCAGCTATTACTCCCCACTCATATAACATAGCCGCCTTTGCTGCAACTGTCTGTATAGCTTCGGCTGTATAATCAACATTTACTGACATGTCGCTGTATATATTCGTATTTTCATTAACATCCTCAAGCACCGTATACGCATCCATGAAATCACTTGTACTTTCACCAGGATATACTATTTTCTTATAGTATAGATAACCTGCATCTGAATCCATCAAAGATTCATCTTTATTTTCTTGTACATCTGATATTTTTAATATTTTTTCTTTATCTTGTGAATCTTCTGATTCCGATAAACCGGCTGTTGTAATTACTTCTGATAAACCAGCTGTTGCAATTGTTTCTGATAAATCTGATGTCTCTGATAATTCTGACGTCTCTGGTTCTACGTATATCCAGTCATCTGTATTTACATAATCTATTCCTATATAATCTTTATTAAGTTTTTCTCCATCTCTTTTAGTAATCACTTCATCTTTATCCATCCACTCTTTATTTATTTTTACTCTTACATACTGTGGTTTCTGACCTGTATTTTTTACAGATACTCTCTGAGGCACTCTCTGGCTTGTATTTACC
>JBNMGS010000063.1:0-7704 GCA_050872365.1 Lachnospira sp. | reverse complement strand
ACCACCGATTATAACTACGCTCATCCTTATCCTCCTTATCCTGCGAACCTGTTTATATCAATTCTGTATATTAAAGTAAATTTTCGTATCACATTCCTTTAACATAGCAATTATCATCTATGTTAGTTTATTGCTAACTTGCGTTAGTTATTGCTAACTCATATCTTTTAAATAAACGGGCTCCAAACCCGTTCATTTAATATATTTATATAGGCATATGTGTTAGTTACTTCTAACTATTATTATAATATTCTAACTTTCGTCATTTGTCAATATTTTTTTCATTATATTCATATTTTATACATTTGAACTTAAAAAACTGGTCTATGCCATAATATTTCAATGACATAAACCAGTTTCCAGTTATAATCCGGTTACATTTATCAGGAATTAACCTATATCAACATTATTGAACATCTGAAACCACATAATTAATGTTATTATCTATTGCATATGTCTGTGCATAACTTCCTTCTTTTACATACATTGTTGGATACTTATCTCCAGAAGTCTTTATATGTGCAAATATATGCTGGCCGCTAATTGTTGCAATCGATGTCACACTTGATGGTACAACAACCTTTTCTAATGCTGCACAATCTGCAAATGCACATCCTTCTATACTTGTCACACCGTAAGGGATAGTGATACTCACTAACGCATCACAACCCTGGAATGCACTGTTTTCTATTGTCTTTAGTGTAGATGGAAGATTAACCTCTGTAAGCTTCTTGCATAATGTAAACTCTGCTGTGCTTATTGTAGTTATTCCTTCTTCTAATGTAATCTTTGCTATGTTACTTCCTTCAAATGCACTCATAGTATTGTTACCTGCTGTCTTAAGTGTCTTTGGAATAAACATTTCAGTTACTCCACTGTCATAGAACACCTGCGCTCCCAATGTCGTTACATTGGCAGGTATAGTGAATGAAGTAAGACTTTCACAGCCATAGAATGCATAATTATTAATAGTTGTCACTGATGATGGAATATTTATAGTTGAAAGGTTTCTACAGAATGTAAATAATCCTTCTGCTATATTAGTTGTTCCATCCTCTAATGTTACCTCACTGAGTCCGCTGTACTCAAAAGGTCCTCCGCCTACTACCCAACCATAGTTAGTAAGTGACTTAGGTAATACTATACTTCTTAACTTTCCTGTATTGGCGAAAGCTGCCATTCCAAGACTTGTAAGACCTTCTGGAAGAACTATGTTCTCTAAGCTGCTGCAGTAATCAAATGCATAATCACCTATCTTTTTCACCGTTGAAGGTATGTTAATGTCTGTCAGGTTCTCGCAGTGAATAAATGCATAACTTGGAATTTCTGTTCTTCCTTCGTTAAGGTGTACTGTCTTAAGTCCACTATATTCAAAGGCATTTCCAAGACCTGACGCTGACTCACTTCCCCAGTATGTTACGCTGTTTGGTATAGTAACCTCTGTAAGATTAGGGCAGTATGCAAATGCGCCGTCACCTATTCTCTCAAGTCCTTCTGGGAAGTTTACTGTTTCAAGTGAGTCACAGCCGTAAAATGCTGTGTTTCCAATTTCCTTTAAATTCTCAGGGAAAATAACATGCTTTAAGTTGTTACTTTCATAGAATATACTTTGTGGTATAGTTGTTCTGTTTCCTGTGAATTCTACTGTTTCAATACCGCAATATTCAAAAGGTGAACCAGATATAGCACCGCCTACATCATCTATTGTTGATGGTATAGTTATGCTCTTAAGTTTGCCACAATAAGCAAAACAGCTTGTTTCAAGTGATGTAACACCTTCTGGAATATTTACACTTTCAAGGTTTTCACAGTAAAAGAAAGCATACTTTCCTATCGTTTTAACTGTGTCAGGTATATTTACAGTCTTTAATGAACCACAGTTAGCAAATAAAGCATTATGAATTTTTTCTGTACCCTCTTCAAATGTTACAGTTTCTATGCTTGAAAATTCAAATGCTGGTCCCCAGGTAGCCATAGCACCCGGACAACGCTCAAGACTCTTAGGAATTGTGATGGACTTTAATGAGTCACATCCCTCAAATACTCTGTTACCTATTTCCTTTAATGTTTCTGGAAGAACTAACTCTTCTAACTTAGAGCAGTACTTTACCTGATTATCTAATCTTGTAAGTCCTTCTTTTATTATAATTTTTCTACAACCATTAAGACCTGTTAAATTGTTCAAAGTTGATGGAACTGTAATTGAGTCAGCAAATTCACAATTAGCAAATGCATTTCCTGATATACTTGTTACATTATCTGGAATTTCTGACACCATTAACGCTTTACAATCACTAAACACATACTTGTCATAAACAGTCACATTGACTGGAAGTTTATCTATAACAAGTGATGTGCAGCCTTTAAATGCTTCTTCACCTAATTCACTGATATTTTTAAAATCAACACTCTCTAATGCTGTACAATTACTAAATGCTTTCTCTGGAACTGCTTCTAGACTGGCAGATAAAGAAACCTTAGTTAATCCAGTGCAGCCATAAAATGCATAACTTCCTATTTTCTCAACTGTGTCTGGTAAATCGACAGTTGTAATTCTATTACAATTTTCAAAGGCATATTCTCCTATCCTTTTTAAAGAAGAAGGCCAGTTAATATCTCCTAACTTCTCACAGCCATAAAATGCACTT
This sequence comes from Lachnospira sp., assembly GCA_050872365.1. Lineage (GTDB taxonomy): Bacteria > Bacillota > Clostridia > Lachnospirales > Lachnospiraceae > Lachnospira. The sequence goes on along the minus strand of JBNMGS010000063.1, from coordinate 5,056 downwards.
CCACCTATATCTGTTACTGAATTAGGAATAACTACGCTTTCAAGATTTTCGCACGATTGAAATGCGCACCACTCGATTTTCTCTGCTCCATCTGGAATAGTAACCTTTTTAAGATTGTGTAATGTCAATCCTCCATTCATAAGATATGGAATAACTTTAGTTCCTTCATTAAAAGCTATCTCCTCTATTGTTTTTTCATTCAGACAATAGCCTATGTTATCTGATGATATTGTAGATGGAAGTACAACCTTTCTTGCTACACAGCCATTAATATCCAGATTACTAACTCCATTAGGAATTATTATTGTATCTAATTGACTACATTTTTCAAAATTACTTGTTACTCCTATAACCTGATATCCTGCAATCGTATCCGGAATATTTAATGTCTTTATTGTATCTGAATCTTTTCCATTATATTCAATTACTGTAGCTGCTTTAACTTCATCTTCCTGTGAATATGTATAATAAAATCCACTTTCATCATCTACTTTGGATACATATAAATAACAGCCACTTCCTTCATAGTCATTATACGCAGCTACAAAATATAACTTATTTCCAAGCAGTTCTTCAGTGATATTAATATAATCACCTACTGGAATTTCTTTACTTTTACCATCAGAACCAGTCAAATACCATTTAACATATTTATCACTTAATTCAAACTTGACTATATCTCCCGGTTGTACATATATTGTCTTTCCAAAATCTTCTTCTCCAAGCTTAATAAGATTAGGATTATCAATATCTGTATAGTTATCATTGTATGTATAACCACATGACTGACAAGTATGTTTAGTATATCCTTTTTCATCATAAGTTGGTGCTACTACTGTATCTGTATAATTATGTTCTATCTTTGCTATATTTTCAGTATATGAATATCCACATCTGCTACATGTATAAGTTGTTACTCCTTCTTCTGTACATGTTGGTTCCTTTGTCACTTCTGATGTGTAACTATGTCCTAATTCTGGTTTTTCATTATCTATGTAAGAAGCATCACAAGGCATATTACTACATGTATGGCAAGTAAAGCCACCATGCGTACATGTCGGTTCTATAACTGTATATGAATTATAGTTATGACCTTTCGCTGGCATTGTTTCTGTATATGTATCATTACATCTTGTACATGTATATGTTTCTAATCCATTTTCTGTACAAGTAGGGAATATAGTTATTTCTGATACATAGTTATGACCTGCTGGTATTGTCTCTGTATATGTGTCACCACAATATATACAAGTATATGTCTTTACTCCATCCTCAGTACATGTAGGTTCTATAGTTACTTCTGATGCGTAACTATGCCATATTGAAACCGTTTCATTATCCGTATAACTATCGCCACATATAGCACACACATGCTTAGTATATCCGTTACTTGTACATGTTGGCTCTACTACCGTATCCTCATACCTATGTGCTGTCTTTAATACAGGCTCTATATATGAGTCACCACATCTGCTGCATGTATATGTTCTTACTCCATTCTCTGTACATGTTGGTGATTTAGTTATTGCTGACTTATAATCATGTCCCAATTCCTTAGTATAGCTGTCTTTATAACTGTCACCACATCCATCACATATATGCTCTGTATAACCTTTTAAAGTACATGTAGGTGCAACTACTACATCCCTGTATACATGCTGATGTGACTCATCAACATGTAATGTTGCCTTACCACCTGACACATCATACAGTCTGCCATCAAAGTTTATCTGTCCTGTATAGCCCCAGTTAATCTGTCCACCTTCTATGTACCACTGTCCATTGTCATTAGTGGCAATACCTGTATAACTCCAGTCTATTGCTCCATTGCTTACATAGAACCAGCCATATTCATTATATGCCAATCCTGTGTAGCTCCAGTCAAGCACTCCGTTGCTTACATAGAACCAGCCGTATTCGTTACTCGCAAGTCCTGTATAACTCCAATCAAGTACTCCTCCATGTATATAGAACCAGCCATACTCATTACTCGCAAGTCCCGTATAACTCCAGTCAAGCACTCCGTTGCTTACATAGAACCAGCCGTATTCATTGCTCGCAAGTCCCGTATAACTCCAGTCAAGCACTCCGTTGCTTACATAGAACCAGCCATACTCGTTACTTGCCAGGCCTGTATAACTCATATCGATATTACCATCATTATAATAATACCACTGCCCATCGTAACCTGGTCTTATGTCTGTGTTAGATGCTGCAATCGAATTTCCATTGTCAAATCCAAGGATAAAAACAATAGAAATTCCAAGTGCAATTAACAACTTAACTCCCTTTCTTAAGTATTCTTTCATAGATTCCTCCTTTATTTTTATTATGTTATCTTGTTTTTCTGTTTCATAATTTTTACATTTTGTTAAATTATTAACAGACATTACTTGTGTCATATATAATACCTGATACACCTTTTCTTCTAAATATGAATAATACCATAATCAGAACGTATTCTGGCTGCAAAATTTACTTTTTGCCACAGCATCATTATATATGACAATGAATATTTCTTATATCCATTACTTATATGACGATTCAAATCTTAAAAAGGTTTTATAAATAAATACTTTTATATTAAATTTTTTAAAAATTTTCATCACTTCATAATTATATGTATTATACAGCACTATAATAAGCAATTGCAATATTGCACATGTTTTTTTGTGTGTAATTTTATTGTATATATTTCATTTTGTTTTAACACTAAAATATATGTACACGATATATGGCAGATACATTTTGCACTAAGATGTTATCCATACAGATAACAAAAGCACAAAATGTGCACAGAAATGAGGATTATTATGAAGTTCGAAATTAAAAAAACAGAATACGTCAACAGAACTTATCGTATTCCTAAAGATTTAGCCGACAGATTATCACAGATTGCACAACAAGAAGATATATCGGTTAACGAGCTTGTTGTCCAATCATGTGAATTTGCACTTGATAACCTTAAAAAGAAAGAGAACTAGCAGCACAAAGCTACTAGTTCTCTTTTTTTTGTATATACCATGAATAATAGCAGCAATCTATTAATCTATTATCCATGCACCCCACTTATCATGTAATAGTAATCCATCATATATAACATGATTAACACTTTCAAAAGCATTTTCCTGCACCTCTGCTATATTATCTGGTATCCATACGTCCATAAGACTTACACATCCGGCAAATGCGTGCTCACCTATATATCTGATTCCATTAGTCATCTTAACATCTGCAAGATTATAACAATCTGCAAATGCATATCCTGATATATGGGATACATTATATGGGATGGTTATGCTTTTTAATCCACTCTGACCATAGAATGCATATACACCTATTCCACTTATACCTGCTGGAATGACAGTTCTTTGACAACCCATGACCAGTTCATTAGTCCGGCTGTCTATCACAGCATTACAATTGTCTCTGCTATCATAATATGGATTATTCTCATCTACCTCTATTGTTGTAAGATTATACATCCCCGTTAGTATTCTGCAATCAAGTTTTTCTACATCTTCTGATATATATAATTCCCTGATTTTATGAACATCCACTCCATGCTTTTTTATCCATTCATTATTGATAGTTCCATTAATAACCATAACTTCTGTACTTGTTGCTTTCATAGCCTTCACTCCCGATTAAATGTCTTCGTCAATTAATCATCCGGCTATTCTGCCTGTTTCAGGCACCTATTCCAGATGATTAAATAAGTTACATACTGATCGGCTATATCAGCAAATCTCTGGTTAATAGTTTCCTAATATATTATTACATCCTGTTATTCGATATCAAGGAATGCCTTAACTATATGCTATACAGCACAATATGACAATTACATATATAACCTCAATATCATATTAATCATACGATTTAATATTATGATATGAGGGTCAAAAGGTATTTTGCCCCTCATTTATGATTAATCAGATTACTCCATGCTCCGCATTCTCGTAATCTGACTCCACCTCGAAATCCGCTAATTTACCAGCTGCGCATAGTAAATTGCTACTTTCTCGGTGTAGTGCAGGTCACTAAGGTATACATCGAATTGCATGCAAGCATGCATCGATGATACCTTTTGACCCTTTAATCATATTATAACAGGACATCATAAACTTTGTTTACTTATTACTTAAAGTACTTAACACCTGACTCAAATATCTTAATATCCTGTTCACCATAGATGTTGATAGCAACTGAATCTCCACGTCTTTCTGAATGTGCCATCTTTCCTAAGCATCTTCCATCAGGACTTGTGATACCCTCAATAGCCATATAAGAACCATTGACGTTCCACTCTTCATCCATAGAGATATTGCCTTCTGGATCACAGTACTGTGTAGCAACCTGACCATTCTCAAAGAGCTTGTCAAGCCACTCCTTAGGTGCTACAAAACGTCCTTCACCATGTGAAGCAGGATTACAGTATACTTTTCCAAGCTCTGCACCCGCAAGCCATGGGCTCTTATTAGTAACAACCTTTGTATATACCATCTTAGATATATGACGGTTTATTGTATTAAATGTTAATGTAGGAGAATTAACATCCTGTCCTGTTATCTTTCCATTAGGCACAAGACCAAGCTTAATAAGTGCCTGGAAACCATTACAGATACCAAGTGCAAGACCATCTCTTTCATTAAGAAGCTTCTCAACTGCCTCCTTCATCTTCGCATTACGGAATGCTGTTGCAAAGAACTTGGCTGAACCATCTGGCTCATCACCTGCTGAGAAACCACCTGGGAACATAATAATCTGTGCCTGGTTGATAGCTTTCTCAAACTCATCAACAGACTCTCTGATGCTTGCAGCATCAAGGTTCTTAAATACTTTGACAATAGTATCTGCGCCAGCTCTTTCAAATGCCTTAGTGCTATCATACTCACAGTTAGTACCCGGGAATACCGGTATAAATACTGTTGGCTTTGCAACCTTGTTTTTGCATATATGAACATTACCTGCTGAATATACATGTGTTTCAATCTTGTCTGTTTCCTTAGTTACCTTTGTAGGGAATACATCCTCAAGTGTATCCTTCCATACACTT
>JBNMGS010000062.1:0-7849 GCA_050872365.1 Lachnospira sp. | reverse complement strand
CAATACAGCCGGCGTGACATTTGCACTGCCTGGAATATCTGCTGAATACTGTGCATCATACGCACTTCTTCAGATGTTTAAGGGAAAGGTTACTATCGTGCCTACATTTACAATGAAAGCTGCTGTTATTGCATCTAAGATTGCACCACGACAGTTTGTGGCATCAATTACTGCCAAACAGCAGATGAAGAAAAGAAAGGATACCAACCACTGATGAAAGTATATATGGCTCCCATGGAAGGATTAACTGATTATATGTTCAGAAATGCATATGATAAGTTTTTTGGTCATAACAAGATTGACAAATATTTTATGCCTTTTATCTCACCTAATAAAACTGAGAAATTTCTTGCAAAGGAAATACGTGATATTTCAAGGAAAAATAATAAAATCAATTCCATTCCACAGGTTATGACTAACAATTCTTCTGATTTTATATGGACTGCACATATGCTTTACGATGAATACGGATATGATGAGATTAACCTTAATGCAGGGTGTCCGTCTGGGACTGTTGTTTCCAAGAACAAAGGAGCTGGTATGCTTTCAGACACTGATTCACTTGAACGTATATTATATGAAATATTGTCTGACAACTATATATCTGCTAATAACATTAAGATATCGGTTAAAACAAGAATAGGTGTTGAATCACCTGATTCCTGGGTTGCTATTCTTGATGTATATAACAAGTTTAAGCTTGAAGAGCTTATTATACATCCACGTGTAAGAACAGATTATTACAGAGGTGATATCAATAAAGAAGCCTTTTTGTATGCGTTAAAGGAAAGCCGGAATCCTGTATGCTATAATGGCGATATATTTACCAGGCATGACTTTTTAAATGTCATACATGATTACAAACCTGATTGTATAATGGCTGGACGTGGACTTGTTGCAGACCCCGGACTTATAAACGTCCTTGTCAGCAGCAACCCTCAGGATTTCATAAGAAATCTTGAGGAAGATAAGAAAAACATGAAGCTGCTTCATAATATGGTATACGAAGAACGACTTAAGATTATGTCTGGCGATAAGCACGCCATACACCGCATGAAAGAAATGTGGTGCTATATGGAATATGCATTTGCAGACTGTAAAAAAGAGGCCAAGGCTATCAAAAAAGCACAGAATATGAGCGATTACAAGGATGCAGTCAATGTATTCTTTAATAACTGCCGGCTTGAAGAAAAGCCTTATATATCATTTTCCAGGAAATTCTAATCCATATCATATACATGATACCAGAGTCAATAGGTCTAAACCAACATGAGCTTGCTCATAGTTGGGTAAATGACCTTGTGACCTCAACATCTATATATACACAATACAATTATCAAAAGTTTAATAATATGATACCTTTTGACCATTTAATCATAATATGAAATATAAAATTCCTTTAATGCCTTTATCATATATGTTGTATCCTTAACCCCTGCTGTTTCATATGCAGAATGCATGGAAAGCTGTGCAAGGCCTATGTCTACCGTATTAACAGACACATGTGAGTTGGATATGTTGCCAAGAGTTGAACCACCTGCTATATCTGAACGGTTAGCATATGTCTGGTATGGAACACCTGCTCTTTTGCATATATTCTTAAACACTGCATATGATACAGCATCTGTCGTATATTTCTGATTGCCATTAAACTTGATAACTATTCCACTATTCATATATGGCCTGTTTGTAGGGTCCGCCTTCTCCTGATGGTTAGGATGTACGGCATGTGCATTATCTGCTGATATCATAAACGATTGTGCAAGTGCCATCATATATTCTTCCCTGCTCTTCCCTGATACAATACATATTCTTTCAAGCACATCTGATAAAAATGTAGAGTCAGCTCCCTGTCTTGTTGTACTTCCTACCTCTTCGTTGTTAAACACACAGCATACATTAACATGCTTTTCTGAATTTAATGATGAACCAACAGCTTTCTTACTTTTTCCAGAATGTACTTCTTCATATGTCTCTATAAATGCTGTAACCGAAGAATATGCACATTGTATATCATCAAGTCTTGGAGCTGAAATGAATTCATCATTATATCCCCATATTGTTCCTCTTTCCCTGTTATAAAGGTATAATTCTGTTGATATATCAATATCTGTTTCCTTATCACAATATGCTTTCGTCTCACAATCCGCATCTTTATCACTATTTTTACATGCTATATTAACAAGTTCTCTTACATACTCATCAAACTTATCCTTAGCATTCTCATCGCCAAATAAAGGAATCATATCCTTCTGTGCATTAAAGCTGTAGCCCTCATTTATCTTTCTGTCCATGTGGATAGCAAGATTAGGAATAACCACCAGATCTTTATCGGCATTAACAAGGTATCCGCTGACATGTCTTCCATCTGCCACTACAGCACGCCCTGCTATAGAGAGTGGCCTGTCAAGCCATGTAGACATAATCATTCCACCATATTTTTCAACATTAAGGCTTACATAGTGATTATCCCCTGGCATCTGCGGATTCTCCTTTATCTTAAATGATGGCGAATCACTGTGACTTGCCACAATATTAAATCCACAGAATTGACACTTTTCATAACAATTTAAAACTTTATTATCAGCTGAAGACTTATTACTTGTTAAAGAATTATTTTGCGCTAAAGAATTATTGTTTTCCGGCATGGTAAAAGCAATTATTGATGACATTCCCCTTACAACATAATATCCATGTCCCGGCTCTAAAATCCATTTTTCTTTCTCGCTTAATTCTGTCATGCCACTATCCGACAGCAGTTTCCTGATATTATCAACAACATGATATGGACTTGGACTTTTTTCTATAAAATCTATAAGATTATATGAATCATTGTAATAGTCCCTGTCACCCATACAACCTTCACTATCATTAATACCAGCATTAATACTGTTATTATTTTTACCATCTGTCCTTAAATCTTTTGCCATCTTTATTATGTACACTCCTTTTTCTCTGTGATATATGCTATTAATGGTACCTGCGGTATAAATCGCTGTGTAAAATTATTAGTCTGTTTTATTAGTCTGTTTTTACTATAATCTTATGAATATCACCTTTTATTTTTTCTTACGTCTTATACGTCTTGTTATAAAATAATATGCTCCAACAGCGGCTATTACAACAACTATTATTATTGCCACTCTTGCAGCTTCACTCATTCCGCTAAAAAGGACCTTTCTACCTATCTTAAAACCTGATTTCTTACCGGTTTTGGCATTGTCGTTAACACCTTCTATAAGTTCACCTGAAGATATTGATTGGGATTTATTGACATTTGCAGCTGTCTCATTGTCTGATGAACTGCTTTCATATTGATTGTCAACCGTATATAATTTTCTTTCATAATTCTGTGGTTTAAGTGTCTGCGTATAATCACTTACTTCATTTCTTGTAAAATTATCTGTATTTTCCCTTGATGTTGTATATGCATTCATTCGTTCGCCGGCTATCAGCCTGCAATAAGCTCTTCTGTCTGTGTTATCCTCAAAAAATGTTATCATACCATTAATCGTATTACCTGCTATGTCTGCAACATAACTTCCTGATACTGGATATAAAATATAAAGACCCGCGATTCCGCCTGAATGCACATATCCTCTCTCAGATATATATCCATCTATTGTTACTGTACAATCTTTAACATCTATATACCCATCTGCATATATACCACCCATAAACTGTTCATCTCTATCTGTATCATCCGGATCTGCATCTATACATACCTGTGTAACTTCTGCATTAGTATTTTCTATAAGTCCGTTTCCGAATCCGGCAACACCACCTGTACCCCATATCTGTGAGGTTGAAGTAAGACTTACATATGATGAATCTATATTACAGTTTTGTATTGTTGTGTTATTCACATATCCTGCAAGAATGGCTGCAAATGTGTTTCTCTTCGCAGTCTCTGATGTCATTCCAAGTTCTATATAAGCTCCTGATATATTAAGATTGCTAATAACTGCTCCGTCAGTTATTCCAAAAAAACCTGCAAAATATGTGTCATACTCTTTAAGGTTACCATCATAGCTCTTCGCTGTTATATCTGTAGTCTCTTTTATATCCATGTTATATAAAGTATGTCCGTTACCATCAAATGTACCATTAAAATTCCATGGCTTCCATCCGTTATCTCCTGCCTTTGACATATCTATATCTGCCATAAGAATATAATTCCCATCAGTGTGTTTTGCAGCATCTGCAAGTTCGCTATATGTCTTTATCTGGATATTTCCCGCCTGTGTATCTTTGGTGTCTGCTGCATATACCTTTTTTACAGATGATACTTTTAGTTCATCAATCTGTCCTGATAATCCGGCTATACGTGATATACACGATAGCATCACTGCTATAGCCATATATGATATTGTTCTCTTTATCAATCCTTTTGTTCTTATCCTCATATTAGTTTATTATCCTCCAACTGTTCGTTCGTTAATGGCGCAGAAAAAGTAAATGGCTGCTTCGCAACCGCTTCCTTTTTCTTTGCGCTCATTACATAGCAGAAAAGAAGTGCTTTGCATAGGCTAAACACTTCTTTTTACTATAACTTATTAATTTTATCAAGTCCATATTTTTCTTCAAAATCTTCAACAGATATAGGCTTTGAAAAATAGTAACCCTGGAATATTTTACATCCCATCATTGAAAGCATATCAAGCTGGCTTTCTTTTTCTACGCCTTCAGTTATCACCCGCATTCCAAGTTTACCTGCAAGCTCAATAATACTTTCAAGTATATCCTGTCCTTTAACTTCATTTTCCGAAGCACGCAAAAATCCCATATCTATCTTCAAAACATCTGCACTTATATCTTTTAACATATTAAGTGAAGAATAGCCGCTTCCAAAATCATCAATTTCAATATCAAATCCGTAATTTTGTAACTTTCTGATTATACGCGTATTTTTATCAAAATCAGACATGAGCGCTGTTTCCGTAATCTCAAGCTTAAGAAGCTTTGGATTAATATCGTACTTTTCTACAAGTCCTGTGAATGTTTCATACACATCAACCAGATAAAAATCCTTTGTAGATATATTTACTGATATATGATAATTCTCAATTCCACGTTTCTTCCATATGCTAAGCTGTTTAGCTGCCTTATTCCACATATAACGGTCAAGCCTGTACACAAAGCCTGTTTTTTCCAATACATCTATAAACATACCAGGGGATAACAATCCCTTTTCTGGATGCTGCCACCTGACAAGTGCTTCAGCTCCATATGGATGTCCATATTCATCAACCTGTGGCTGCAGATACATAACAAATTCTTCATTGTCAAGAGCTCTGTCAAACTCTCCTATTATCTTTCTTTCCTCTATAGATTTCTCAAGAAGATGCTCAGTATAATATGCAATATTAATCTTATATTCGTTTCTGATAGTTTCGCTTGCTAGATTAGCTTTATCACACATAATACTTACTCGTTCATTAACATCCTCTATATCATATACGCCTGCAAATATATGCATATGGAATGAACTGTTTTTAAATGCATATTGTATTCCACTTATCGCCTTGTTAATAAGTTCCTCATCAAATCTGATGCGTGGCATGCATATAGCAAAACGGTCTCCGTGAAGTCTTGCCGCAATAGAATCATCTCCTATAAATCCTTTAATATACTCTGCCTCTTTTTTTAGTATATCATTGCCCTTCTCTACACCAAATAATTCATTAACAAACTTGAAATCTTTTATGTTGCTGCATATAATGCAATATTTCACGTCTTTGTGCTCTTTAATAAGCCTTGCCGTATCTATATAAAACTGTTCTCTGTTAAGAAGCCCCGTAAGCAAGTCATGTGAAGCCCTGTATTTTTCATATTCAAGCGATTCAATCTCTTCTGTTCTGTCATTAAATATGAAGTAATCACAAACGTGGTTTTTCTTATCATCATATGTTCTTTTATATGCAATCTCATAATACTTTCTAACGCCTTTATCATAAATAGACGTTTCCAGCTTCATGCTGTCTTTCCTGTCATCTCCCATATTCAACAGCCACTGACCATATACCTTTTCAGTATCTTCATAATCATGTCCAATATTATAAAGTTCCCTTAAAATATCATTACAATATATACATTTTCCACGAATATCAAAACAAACAATACCACTATTCATATCTTTAATGATAAGTGATAGTGTATTCTCTATAAGTTCATTCGGAATATAGCTTAATGTAAGATAATATATAACCATCGACATAAAACCATATATTAATGTTGAAAGGTCATATATAGACTGTGATTTCACAGTTGCAAGATCGAGTATGAACCCGGTAAACAACGTAATAAAAATAACCTCATACCTGAAGCTGTAAAACTTTGACGACTTTGCTATCATGAATATAAATGATATCAGAATAACTATTATTACAATATAATTATATAAAAAATGCGCCTGATAGAAAAAGCCATCTTTAACATAATCTATTATTATTTCACTATTTGTTATTTCTGATATTGTAAATACATTATGTGTCCATGCATTTAAAATCATAACAAACGAATCTATAGCTGAATACAGAATCATCGTTATCTTTACAGCACGCACTCCTTTAAACAATCCGGTATAATACTGTGTATAGTACATAAGCAGGAGTACAAGCCAGTCATAGCATGCAAGCTCTACACCTTTACAAAATGTTGTCACTTTAATACCGGGAACATATGTGTATATCCAGAAAAAAAGTCCACAGATAAAAGCAACGGTTTCATAATAAAATACAATCTCTGCAAGCTTACCTTTTTTCCCAAATGACTTAACCGCGCATACTCCCATTAGAACAATTTCTATTATAATCAACAGACTATACAGCAATTTCATAATGTTCTTCTCCCATTTGTAAAATATTAAGCACGTATTTAATAATACTTATTATACATATATATCATTTTTTTTGCAATTTATAATTTACAAACTGTGGTTTCGGCTAAAATTATGTCAAAATTTTTCAAATATATATTAAATTGTTATATTCTTATTATGTTATTTATATTGCAATAATATTGCGGCAATATTGCAGCGGTATTGTAGTGATAATAAATAAGTTCATTATCGCAAAAGCAATAATAAACTTAGATCTTTTTGAGTTTTATCACCTACATCATAAAATACTAACAATAATTATCAGCAGACTATGTAGCAAACTATGTTTGTAGGTCTGCTTGTGATAAAATATCAGCAATAACTATCAACAGATCTCTGCCAGTTTTTCTGTGCAATCTGACTTGCTTTGTCAGAATCGTTCTTTTTAATTGCTTCTATAATATCGTTATGTTCAGCAACTGATTCTTCTGACAATATAATCTCATTCTTAAAAAACAATCTTCTTACATGTGCCTGAAGTACATTAATTGACGATTCAAGATAAGTGTTATCACATATTTTAACTATTTTTCCGTGAAAATGTTCATCCTGTTTCAATGCCGAAAAATAATCTTTGCCTTCAATTGCTTCCTTAAAATTCCTGTTATATAATTCCAGTTCTTTTATATCCTCTTCACATGCCATATTAGCTGCTGTTCCTGCTGCAAGTGCCTGAAGTACACTGAGGGGTGGAAGTATCTTGCCCAATGCTCCTTCTTCCAGTTCAGTAACATATGTTGCCACTCCTGGTTTCATTGCGACAAGTCCCTGCAGGGCAAGAAGCTGCAATGCCTCCCTTACTGGTGTACGGCTTATTCCAAGAGCATTTGCAAGCTGTGCATCATTTATCTTCTCATTAGGAACCAGAGTTCCATCTACTATCCACTCCTGTATCTGATTATATGCCCTGTCTTTAGCTGAAAGCTTTACAGGTGCTGAGTAATTCTGTGGTATTGGCATATCTATCCT
>JBNMGS010000061.1:0-7857 GCA_050872365.1 Lachnospira sp. | reverse complement strand
TGTCTTTTTATCAGTGATATGTTATTGCCCGATACCTGTGTTGTGTTATTCTGTGTAACAACTTCATTACTTTCTAAAGATGAGTTATTGGATGAATCAACCATTATTCCGGTATCCTGTGCCTGTGTGCTTTGCGAAAGATCTGTCTGTGCCGCCCCGTCTATTGTCCTTGAATCATTAGATAAAACACCACCAAGAATATCGTTAATTCTGTCTATATAGCGCAATGTTTCGTTATATGGTGGAACACCGCCATATCTGTTAACAGCACCACTTCCTGCATTGTATGCAGCCAGTGCAAGTGATACATTGCCATTATAATCATCAAGAAGATAAGCTAACATCTTAGCTCCACCTGTAATATTCTGCCTGGCATCAAAAGGATCTTCTACCCCGAGTGAACTTGCTGTTGTAGGCATAAGCTGCATAATTCCCTGTGCACCACAACTCGATACTGCTTCTGTATCAAAATCTGATTCTGCCTTTGCAACCGCTTTTAAAAGATTGAGATTAACACCATATTCATCTGCAACCTCTTTAAATATATCATCCAAAGATTCACTACCCGAACTTATCTGATTAATCATGCCATCAAAGTCAGTTGATGATTCTGTTCTTATATTCTCTCCCTGACTTACAAGATAAATATTACCATCTAGTATATTATTAACTGAATTAATTATCATAGTCACCAGTTTCCTTCTCTTTTAAGTTTCCTATATATTGAATAAGCATCTGACAATATCTGTCTTTCATTATCGAACTCAAGAAGATGATATGCCTCATGATACTTATAAAAGCCAACATCATAAAAGTACTCTTCCCTCTGTGGTTTGCAATCATAACTATCTGCTTCACACAAGTACCAGTATACACTTTTTTCTATATGCTTACTTCCAGCTTTAAATGAATACTGCGTATCACCTATATAAGCTCTCACCTTAACATTGGCACCACTTTCTTCAAGTATTTCTCTTACCGCTGTCTGCTCATGTGACTCTCCCGGTTCAACTGTTCCCTTTGGGAGAACCCATCCATCATGTGTATTCATATAGTTCCTGTACAGAACAAGAATTTTGCCACGGAATATAACAACTCCGCCACAGCTAAATGCTTCTGACATTTTAATCCTCCAATTCATTATACAATGCTGATATTCTATAATCAAGGCTAACTGCTAGACTTATTCTACTTTTTTTCGACATTTATTTGTATTCATAAATAAATCCTGTGAACACATCATCTCCAAAGCCATAACGCCTTCTAATCAAAGTAAGCATCAAATACAGCCTTTGCAACATACTGTGCACTTGAACCCGAATAACCTCCTTCAAGCACAACACTTATCGCAATCTGTGGATTTTCTGCCGGTGCAAATCCGACAAACCACGAATGCACATTATCACTATCATCATATTGTGCTGAGCCTGTCTTACCTGCTGCATTGTAAGATGACCATCTCATAGAACCACCAGTTCCCGAATCGACAACTTCCTCCATGCACTCTGTCAGATATCCGGCCTCTTCTGATGACATAAGCTGATCAATCTCTGATGGTTTATTCTGCTTTACAACTCTTCCATATGCATCTTCAACATAATCAACAACATAAGGTGTCATCATAGTACCACCATTGGCAACTGTTGCTGCTATCATAAGATTATGAAGCGGACTTATCATTGTTTTACCCTGGCCTATCGCGGTTTCCTGTGCTTCGCTTATCCCCGATTCTTTATTTAAAGCAAAAGAGCTCTTATTATACTCAAATGCAACAGGTATATTTTTATTAAACAAAAATGAGTTACATAGATTTCTAAATTCACCTTTGTCAAGTCCCGCTCCAATATGTGAAAATGCTGAGTTACATGAATTAGCAAATGCTTTTACAAGTGTTTCTTTATTATGCACATTTCCATCTGCACATGGAATCGTAGTTCCACCCTCTTCATAATCGCTTCCATTACATATATAAGAAAATTCATCGTAAGTATTTTTATTTTCTCTCATATATTCAAGTGTAGTCATTATCTTAAATGTTGAACCCGGAGCATATAAGCCTTGTGTTGCCCTGTTAAGTAATACCGAATCAGAACTGTCATAGCTTATCCATTCATCATAATCATCATCTACAAGATTAGGATCAAAATCAGGCTTTGAAACCATACAAAGTACCTTTCCTGTTGAAGGCTCCATGACTATAACAGCACCTTTATTGTTTCCAAGAGCCCTGTAGGCTGCCTTCTGCAAAGTAGTGTTAAGCGTTGTATATACATTATGTCCCCTGGCTTTACCACCTGTAAGATCATTTGATATCTGGTCAAATATATTATCTGTTTCTGAAAGCAGATAATAATTTTCTGCTGATTCAACCCCCATTTTTGTTTTAGATTTATATCCAATAACATGTGAGAAAAGCTTCTTTTGCGGATACACCCTTGTTTCGTTACCTTCATCATCTGTTTCTGTAGTTGCAAGAAGTGTTCCATCTGCTGAATATATATCTCCCCTAACGACCTTATCAGCCTGGTTATCCACCCTCTTGTTATATGGATTATTAATAACTGTTTTAGCATCTTTTATGTTAAACACGCACAAATACACAATCATAATAGCAAAAAGTCCAACAAAAACAAAAGAAATAATATTAGTTTCCCTGTTCCTTAAACCTTTTTTGCTGCCTTCAACTATATCAATCCTATTACGTTTACTTTTTTTATTATCTTGCGGCTTTTGCTTTGTTTTTGACGTTTTTTGTTTTTCTGTCATCTTCATACTCACCTTCATCATGTCTCATATTGTACATACCATTAATAAGAGAAAACATCACAAGCGAACTTATGATTGAACTTCCTCCATAACTTACAAATGGCAACGTAACTCCTGTCATAGGTATAAGCTTTATAGCTCCTCCCACCGTCAGGAAAACCTGAAAACCATAAGTAACGCCTAATCCAACTGCAACAAGCCTGTAAAAAAGTGTTTTACATCTTGATGCAATATTCATCATAAGTATCAGATTATTAAGACATACTAACAACAATGCGATTGAAAAAATAAGTCCAAATTCTTCTGTAATAGCTGAAAACATAAAATCTTTTTCTGCAACAGGAATCCTATCCGGCATGCCCTGGCAGAATCCATAACCAAACCACGAACCCATTCCTATTGAAAAAAGTGACTGACAAACCTGATATCCACTTCCATCAATATTACCCCACGGATCTTTCCATATGATAAATCTTCTTCTTACATGTGAAAAAAGTTTATATGCCAGAACTCCCGCAGCACTTCCAGCAAGAAGACCTGCACCTGTATACAATACATTTTTTGTTGCTATATATAACATAGCAAGGTACACAACAAAGAATATAAGTGCAGCACCCAAATCTGTTGACAATACAAGGATTATAACATGCAGGGCTGCAAAACCGGTAACAATTGCTGTCTGCTTTAACGTTGTCGATTTATTAAACATTGAAGCAACAAACATTACATATAATATCTTAACAAACTCAGCCGGCTGTACTGATATCGGGCCAATTGTAAGCACAAGATTAGCACCATATATTTTATTTCCAAGCAAAACTGCTGTCAAAAGAACAATACCTGCGGCACAATACAGCCACCCCATTTTTCTAAAGCTTTTAACCGTCTTTAAGAGCCATGGAACAAGAATTGTCAATATAGTTCCAGCTACAGCTATCGCAAACTGCTTGACACATTTACTATAATCAAGCCTTGCTATCATAACAAAGCCTACTGCCATAAGCATACACATGTTGTTAACCAGCAGACGAGAAGCTTTTGGATAAAATACCATGTACATCATTATAACCGCCATGAAATAAACCAACTGTGCAAAGTACATATATATATATTTCATATCATCATATATGATATACATAATCAGGAAACCTATAAAATGTATCGCAACCATTATCAGATTCTGCGTAATATATATTTTCCCTCTTTTTTCTTCATTCCTAATAACTGCACCTCTATAGGCGGCAAGTGCATAAAACGCCATAAGAAACGCCAGCACATACTTAGATAATTCCAAACAAACTGACTGCATATTAGTTAACTCCTCTATAGAAATGACCCTTATAGTCTATACCTGATTCCATATTAAGAATATCCTGTATCTGAGCTTCTGACTCATCGCAAAACTCATATCTTAAAGATTCAGGGTGCATTTCATTGATTATATTCTCTCCAGATATATCAAATGTACCTGCTCTTGTAACAGTATAACAGAAACTGCATACACTTTTAACCTCATATTGTTTTCCGTTATCCTGTTTTAGTATGGTAACATTGCTTTTGTGATCACATTTTCCATATGTTTTTCTCACACACTGCTTAGATATCATAGATGGAATCCTGCCATACACTATAAGCTCGCTTTTATTACCACATACACTCTTTAACTCTGCTGAATTAAGTTCATAGGGCAGCGTATAAGCCTGCATACTAATTCCGGCATGTTCTAACATAGAATAAAGTTCCTGTGATGCATAAGTATTAAAAACATATAAACCTGCATCTGTTATTATCCTGTAATCGAACATTTTACCGTCATTTTTTAAATACTTTTTTCTTCTTTTGGCAAGCAGCCCGGCTTCTTCTAGATTTCTTACAAGATACCCACATACCGACTGATTCAAATATTCATCTATATAATCTAACATCACACATAATTTATCATGTTTTTCCTGTTCAAGTATATATGGCAATCCTATATATAATTCAATATGTGAATCAGCAATAGTTCTGCACACATTACAAAATTCTTCACTATTCTCATAGAAAATATCAAAATCCACATATATTCTTTTCACAGCATCAGCTTTTATGATTGTATTAATATGTTTCGTGTTATATAAATATACACTTTTGTATATGCTGCCTTTGGGCTTTGGGTATTGATTCTGCGAAGCACTTACTTTCTCAGACTCACATAATTCTTTTTCAGTTTCTCTGCATTCTTCTGTATTCACCCGCTTATCCAAATCTGTATATCTAATATGATCATCGGACATTTCACCAGAATTCTGTTTACGATATATATACTTTCTTTCAAATGCACCAATCAGCTTTTCATTCAGCTTTGAAAGGGCATCACGCCGCATCTTTTTAAGTTCTCCTACAGGCATAAATATATCATTATCCATCAAAGTATTAACTTCATCAACAACAAATCCTGTCTGTCCAGTCATGGAAAGCTTGTCTGTTACATCTTTCTTATCTACAGGTCTCTTAGATGCCTGTTCCACATTTTCCCCATAAACAGTGACATAAGTATCACCACTGTTTACTGTTAATTCTGCTTTTTCATTCTTTACAGCCTTAAAATGCATCAATACATGAACCTGTGCTTTATCATCCACATATTTTTCTTTAACATATTCAGTAATACGGGCATTTTTCATCCTGTTGAGTACTTTTCCTTCTGGAAGAACATACTTTCTTGGAAGATTAACAACCATCGTCTGGCCTTTTCTTATATCGATTCCACTTTCAAAGCTATGTTCTGTATCTATTTCAAATACATCATGAGCATTAATGTCTGTTAAAGCTTTAAATGTAACTTTCCCCTTAACATTAGAAATAACCTTAAGTGCTCTTACTCCCCAGTGATTAGGTCTTGTAAGCGCCATCATTTCCCTGCCTTTTGTGGCATTATAAAATCCTGTTGTAAAAGCACCCCTGTTGTATATGTCACACAAATCCTGTATATCACTGTCTGAAACACGATATTCTTTTCTGCCATGTGAAAAGTACATATCAACGTATTTTCTATAAACAGATGTGACATATGCGGCATAAGTTACATTCTTCATTCTTCCTTCAATCTTTAATGAATACACACCTGCATCTATAATATCAGGAAGAATCTTTAACGCACACATATCCTTAGGACTTAGGGCATACTTATCAGATGCATTATTAATCATATCATTCCCATCATAAACTTTATAAGCAAGCCTGCATGGCTGGGCACATCTTCCTCTGTTTCCGCTTCTGCCACCATTAAAGCTGCTCATAAGACATTGTCCCGAATAGCAGTAACACATAGCTCCATGAACAAAGCTTTCTATTTCCATGTCAGGATATGCATTGTGAAGTTCTTTTATTTCACTTAGTGTCATTTCTCTTGATGTTACAATTCTTCTCGCACCGGCATTATATAAAAGTCCCGAACCATAGACTCCTGTCTGTGTCATCTGTGTACTTGCATGTATATCCATGTCAGGAAAATTCTGTCTTATAAGCCTCATAACACCAAGGTCCTGGACTATAACCGCATCAAGCCCTCTTTCATAAAAAGGAGCAATATAATCTATAAGCTGTCCGTCTATTTCGTTCTGCTTAAGAAGTGTATTCACTGTAAGATATATATGTCTTCCAAGTCTGTGTGCATAATCAAGTGCTTCAAACATATCGTTCTTATCAAGATTACCTGCATATGCTCTCGCGCCAAACATATCGCCGCCAAGATATACAGCGTCAGCCCCTGCATTGATAACAGCCTTACATATATCAAGCGAACCAGCAGGTGCCAGCACTTCCACACCTTTGGTTGATTTATCGTATCTGTCCTTGTTATCTATGTACACATAACGCCCAGTCATTAACTATTCCTCACTTCTTATACTTCTATTATATGAATATCACTTTTTCCTTTGCAATTCACGCAATCTTAGATAAATGTAAAACAGGACTGCAGGCACACAATCCCCCAGTCCAGTTAATTATATATTATTTTTTTGAATCTTCAAGCTCTGTTTCGAGCTTGACGATATTGTTCTGAAGCTTACTTATCTTGTCTTTAAGTTCCTCAATCTGCTTATCTGCTGATTCTGATTTTATCTGTTCAGCTATAAGTTCGTGTTTTAAATTATATATTTCCTTATCCTTGTTTTCTATTTCTAAAGATAGGTTATCTCCAAGCTTCTTAGCCTTAAAATAATCATCTGCTATATTAAGATACATAAGATTCGAACGAACTTCTGCGGACTGCCTTCTGAATCCATCATCTTTGCTGAATTCTGACAATTTATTATTAATATATGCAGCTATCTTCTGAAGGTATTCTTCGCTCTCATAACCTCCCAGAGTAAAAACCTTACCACCTATAATTACTTCCGTTGTATTCTTTGATGACATAGCATTCTCCTGACATAATAACTTATTAGTGATGCAATACTTCCTGACCCCCTGATGACACTTATGAACTATTCTGCAACACACTGTATAGTTTAGTATACAATATCTATTCTTTTAGTTCAATACCAAGATTCGCATAAGCCTTTCTTGTAGCCACTCTTCCTCTTGGTGTCCTGTTTAAATAGCCATTCTGTATCAGATAAGGTTCATACACATCTTCAAGTGTGCCAGAATCTTCACCTATTGATGCAGCAAGTGTTTCTATACCAACCGGACCACCTTCAAACTTATTGACTATAGTAGAAAGAATCAGCCTGTCATTTCTGTCAAGACCTTCTTTATCAACATCCAGCAGGTCAAGCGCATAATCAGCAACATCCTTTGTGATATTGCCATCATACTTAACCTGTGCAAAATCTCTCACCCTTTTTAACAATCTGTTCGCAAGTCTTGGAGTTCCTCTTGACCTTCTGGCAAGCTCATAAGCCCCCTCTTCGTCTATATTCACACCGAGAACAGCTGCTGACCTTACTATTATTTTCTTTAACTCATCATGTGTATAAAACTCTAGATGATTAACGACACCGAATCTGTCTCTTAAAGGTGCAGAGAGCAGACCGGCACGTGTTGTAGCACCAACAAGCGTGAACCTCGGAAGCTCAAGCCTTATAGAGCGTGCTGTAGCAC
>JBNMGS010000060.1:0-8083 GCA_050872365.1 Lachnospira sp. | reverse complement strand
ATGGAACTATGCTCCGATTTCGTGTAATATTAATATATTACAGTGCATGGATGTTCGCATTGTATTGATAATGTATTTAATAAAAATAGCAGAATAGAAAATGCTGTTGTGCAGGAATGAGGAAGTATTTAAAATGAAACAGCGAATTAATAATAACAATAAAAATAATTTAACAAAACATATAGCTGTATTACTGGGAATATGTATACTTGGTGGTGCACTGACGGGATGTGGTTTTGTAGCCAATCCAATGCAGTATATGAAAGATGCTGATGAGGAGCTGGTGGCAGCAGAACAGAATACAGATGAAAGTGCATCTGGCAGCAATTCATCTGCTGGTGCAAGTGGCGATAGCAGCGGGGAAGTAGTGCAGGTGACAGATAATAAGATTATAGTTATAGGCACTTATGGAAGTGTAAGTGATATGATTAATGCCGATGATTATAAATCACAGGCTGATATAGAGTGTATACAGGAAACAAGGGATTTTGATGATACTTCGGATATACTTGCTGTTGTGAAAAAGGTACAGGAGAGCTGTAACACAGATGCAGAATCAGTGATTGTATCAGTGCAAAGCCGTGTGTTTGAACAGATTGCATATTTTTTACAGCATACTATTAATACTACAAAGAGAATAATACTTGTAAGAGAGGACGCGAAGAATACTGAATATAAGACAACATTTGCAGAGGCACTTAATGAGGCAGTTGTAAATGATGCCACAGATAAAAAGATTACAGATACAACTGAAAAAAGCAACAGTAATAATTATATAATTATGAGCGGTCTTACAGATATTGATGTTATAGATATATCAGGTGTTAATTCCCTTCCTTATGTCAATATTGTTTATGATTATGTAGGCAATGATGCCTATGCAGCAGAAAAGGTGTTTAATACAAGTGAGGGTGTAGTTGTTGTAACGGAAAACAGTGATGGCAGTCTGTCGCCAGCCATGTCACAGCTTGTAAAAGATGTATCATCATCAATTCCTATTGTTATATTGTGCAGCAGTGGATATGATGCAGCAGATATGGCGCAGGAACGGTTTGACAGTTGTATAGCAACCTCTAATATGAGTGCAGAACAGGCACGTATTATGTCTATGTTGTGCATTACACACAGTAAAAATATAAGTGACTGGAAAGTATATTTTACGCATAAAAGTTTATAATTGGTATATCTAATAGAAGAATTAATCTAAGCAGGACTGGTCATAGATACAATATTATGATTAACTAAAAGATTAATAGCTGGATACAAGGGATGTTAATGGCTTTTGCATGAAAATATACATAAAAACAACATAAAACATACTGAAAACATACACAAAGTATTCATTGAATAATGACTGATTTTATGATATTATGTACAATATGTGTTGCAATGTATTGAACAATTCGGCTGATGCTATTTTGATTTATTCTATAAAGGTAAGCTGTATTGGAATATCATAGCATTAAAGGTAAGCTGTATTAGAATGTTATAGCATTGTACATTTTAGAAAGGAACAGTTAATTATGGATCAGACAAAGATACAGGATATTGTAAGACATATCACTAAGGACGAAGATTATGGAGTAGGCATGATGGAAAAGCTTGCATTATCAGATGCAGTTGAAGTTATGACACAGATGCTTCCAACTCTTAAAAAAGAGCTAAGGAACAGGGAAATTCCAACGATCTTGCTTATTTTAACAGAATAGAGAATATTTATGCAAAGGTTATGGCTGATAAGTTGAGAAATGAAGAACATCTGTGGATTGTTTATTGCAATACAACAGCATATCCTTATATGATAGATGATGATATTATGGTACTCTATAATAATAAGAATGCTTCATTGCTTGAAAAGAAGCTTAAGCTTTCAGGATATGAGGTATCAGTTGGTGTTGAGAACAAGGAACAGTTTGGACTGGAACTTTGTCATATGTACAGGAATGGATATAAGAACATAAGACTTACAGATGGTGATAAGAATGTATATGTTATTCCAAGAGAAGAATTTGGTACATATGAAGATTTCTTTAGGGAAGATTATGTTACTAACCCGGGTCTTCAGAATGCTATGATATCGTATTTTCAGGAATTCAGAAAGAATACAGATAAGGATTCTATATCACAGATTCTTGATAAAAGAGAGAATCAGATGTTAAGGGTTATGGTTAATTCTGAATTTATGGTTCCTTGTGTAAAAGAAGAAACAGAGGAAGAGGTATCTATAGCACATCATTTTATAGATGTAACTGAACAGGTGAGCCATAAGGATGGAGAACAGGTTATAGCTATCCCGGCATTTACAGATGGTTTTGAGATGGATAAGTGTTATAAGGGTCAATATGAGAATATGCTTTATTCATATAAAGAGCTTGTATCAGCTATAGAAGAGTTAGGAGCTTCGGGTGCCATATTTAATCCACTAGGCATAAGTTATTTTATTCCACTTGAGACACTTAAAAAAATAGAAAAAGATTTCAGCAAATAAAAGTCCGGCAGGATTTAATAAATAATTCAATAAATAAAAGATACTATATGTATTTATTAGTGTAATGTCATCAGGCAATCTGCAGTGAATATATATAGTATCTTTTTATTTTTATGATACTGCAATACTACAATATCTTTTTATAATGGGTTTACAGAAATTAATATGAGGTAAATCTTTTGCAAAAATGTTTTGTAAAAGTGTTGGCAAAAACAGATTTTTGTTGTAAACTGATATTGAATTGAGGATAAGTGTAAATATCAGTTTATATATTACATTAGCCTGATTATTGTTATGAATATTATAATTATGGAGGTTATTTATGTGGGTAGCAGATTTACAGAATGGTAATTACAGAAATCCAGTGCTTTATGCGGATTATTCAGACCCTGATGCAATAAGAGTAGGTGAAGATTATTTTATGGTGGCATCAAGTTTTTCTAATTCACCCGCACTTCCTATACTTCACTCAAAAGATCTTGTAAATTGGAAGGTTATTAACTACTGTATAAAGCATATACCGGAATTCAGATATAATAATCCTATTCATGGCTGCGGTGTGTGGGCACCATCTATCAGATATCACGAGGGTACATATTATGTATGCTTTCCTATGCCGGACGAGGGAATATATATGACAACAACGAAGGATCCATGGGGGGAATGGAGTAAGCCTGTTAATATAAGACCAGGTGCCGGATGGATAGATCCATGCCCATTTTGGGATGATGATGGCAACGCTTATCTGGTTGCAGGTGTTGCAAAGAGTCGTATAGGTTATAAGAGTGTTCTTCATATTGTAAGAATGCAGCCTGATGGTATGGGAGTATTTGGCGATGAAGTTAAGATATTTGATGGTAATGAAAATGACCAGATAACTATTGAAGGTCCTAAGATGTATAAACGTAATGGCTATTATTACGTGTTTGCACCAGCAGGTGGCGTTAAGACAGGATGGCAGACAGTATTACGTTCTAAGAATCCATTTGGACCATATGAATATAAAGTAGTATTAAGACAGGGCGATTCTCCAGTTAATGGTCCTCATCAGGGAGCATGGGTAGATACAGTTACAGGAGAAGACTGGTTCCTTCATTTTCAGGATGTATATGCAGCAGGAAGAATCACACACCTGCAGCCTATGCACTGGGAGAATGACTGGCCTATAATCGGTGTTAATAAGGAAGACAATGATTATGGTGAACCTGTTATGGAATACAGAAAACCTGATATAGGAAAAACCATGGAAGAACTTGCCGATAGGACAAAGTATCCTGTATGCGAGCCGGATACAACAGATGAATTTGAAACCGGGGATATGATGCTGCAGTGGCAGTGGAATGCCAATTATGATGATAGCTGGTTTGAAACAAAGACAGATGTATATGGTAACAAAGCAGAGAATGGTTCTTATATAAAGCTCAATGCTGTTTCTTCAACTCCGGCAAGACCTGTTGGTGATTATCGTAATCTTCTTCTTCAGAAGTGGCCTGCACCTGAATTCACATGTGTGACTAAAATGAGTCTTAACGGACTTAAAGATGGTGATTATGCAGGTATAGTATCACTTGGTGTTGATTACGCAGCATTAGGTATAGCTAAGAAGGATGGCTCTTATATTATAAGAACTGTTACAGGTAAGCAGAATTTTGATTGTGAAGCTGTGTATACACAGGAAAATGTTGATGATAAAGTAATCTCGGTTGATAAATTTGCTGATGCTACAAAGACAATTTATTTAAGATACACAGTTAAGAGAACAGGTTCAAAGGAAACTTCTGAGATGAAGCTGTCAGTTAAGAATGTTCCGGTTGAGGAAGCAACACTTGAGATAAGTTTTGACGGCTTGAATTATGAGAGTGCTGTAAGTTATACAGCTAAAGCAGGACGTTGGGTCGGTGTTAAAAATGGTATGTTTGTAAACCATGATAATACAGTAAAGAACGAAGAAGCTGGATTTATTACTGTTGATTATGTAAGATATTCGGAAATATAGAATAAAATAATGGAAACAATTGTATATATAACCTGAACAGGCTGCCGCAATAAGAAATATATATTATGTATAGATATGGATTAGATTACAGATATAGCTTAAAAATCTGTTTATTATCTATACAGAATATAAATATTTCTATTGTGGCAGCCTTTGGATTGTTGGCTGATATCATTATGAATAATATTATTTTTATAGTTGCATATACTGTTTGTATAAACCAATAATCCTTGTTATTAGTCAGGTACTATTGTATAGTTTATTAATTTGTAATTGTTTTGAACCAACATCATTATATCTGTTAATTACAATCATAATTATAATGCTGGAAAGCTTTAATACAATTTAATAAAATACATGATCTCCAATAATAGTTCCCCCTTTATCAACAGCACTATTATACATGTGAAAATATAAAGCATTGATAGTTATATGACCATCAAGCACTTCTTTTGCGGCTTTTGTGCATTCTGCATTGGCACCCCTTGCAAGTACTATGGCAAAACGTCCGCTTGCTACAGGACTGAACTGGGAAGGTGCGTATAAAACAGCCTGTAATGTATTGCCGAATTTTGGACTGTTGATTCTGTTTACTATTACACTGCCGACAGCCAGTTTTCCTTCGTATGACTGATTGCCAGCCTCACATTCTATTATGGCTGCCATCATCGAAAGATCGCTTGAATCATAGCTGACAGGAGTGCTGCTAATTGTTTCATCAGCCGCTGTCATTTTCCTGATTTCTTCAAGTTGTCTTGCAGTTTCTTCTTCTTCAAGTTTCTTTTCATATTCGATAGCAAGAGCCTCAGCATTTTTGATACTTTCTGAATTAGCATCAATTTTAGACTGTTTAGCAGCAATAAGACTTTTAATATTGTCAGATTGAGAAACAGACTGCTGTTTAAGTGAGACAAGTTCTGTCATGTCATTATTAAGGTTGACCTTATTTAAATTGAGTGATGTTATAAGATTATTAAGATTAGCTAGCATACTGCGGTCATAATCAGATATCTGCCGGGCATAATCAGCTTTCTTAAGAAGGTCAGCCATATCAGCTGAATTCATAAGTACATCCATGAAACTGTAATCGTTGCTTTCGTACATGTATTGGATACGAAGTTTCATAGAATCATATTGCTTCTGTTTTTCAGCTTCCATATCAGATATATCCTGGTTAAGATTGTCGATTTCCTGTTGCTTAGAAGCTATGCGGTCAGTTATTGAATTAAGGGTTTTGCTGTATGTATCAAGCTGGGTGTTAAGGTCATCAAGTTCTGTTGAAAGGGCAGCCTGCTCCTTTTTCAGGTTGTCAAGCTGTTGGTTATTCTCATCATAGTCAGACTGCGTATCAGCATAGCTTATAAGAGAGATATGGTTTAATGATATAATTAAGGATAATGCTGTTATAACGGCTCCAATATATTTTGTAAATGTGTTTAAGCGTTTTAATTGCATATAGAAAACTCACTTTCATATAGAATAATTATATTATGTCGTGAACTTCTTTTGTATGGTAAAAATTATACCATATATTCAGAGTTAAAAAAAGGGAAAAGAAGAGTGGAGACCAATAAGGATAAGTTGCAGGCATTTATGGAATTGTATATAATAAAGTAAATGTCAAGAGTAAAATTATTATTCACTTATTGATTTTAACTTTTACTCATTTTAAAGTTTATTTAAAGTATAAAATATCCCATTCAATTTTATAAAGTTAAGACTGATTTTAAAAATTGTTCATTTTAAAGATTTTAACGGAAAGAGAGAGCTATGAAATACACAATAGACACACATACACATACATTAGTGAGCGGACATGCATATAATACAATAGATGAGATGGCAGAATATGCAGCCAGAACAGGTGTAACGCATCTTGCAATAACTGATCATGCACCTAAGATGCCTGGAAGTGCAGGAATATTATATTTTTCTAATATGAAGATAATTCCGAGAATGAAAAATGGTGTGAAAATATATATGGGTTGTGAAGCTAATATTATGGACTATGACGGAAATATAGATCTTAAGGAATATGGGCTTAGAGGATGTGATGTTGTGATAGCAAGCCTTCATATACCATGTATAAAACCAGGAAATATAGAACAGAATACCAATGCATTAGTTAAAGTTATGGATAATCCATATGTGAACATTATAGGACATCCTGATGATTCAAGATATCCAGTAGATTATGAAATTCTTGTAAAGGCAGCTAAGGAAAAACATGTTCTTCTGGAATTGAATAATACATCACTAAATCCTGATGGCCCAAGACAGGGAGCATATGAAAATGATATTAAAATGCTCACATTGTGTAAACAGCTTGGAGTTTGTATATCCATAGGAAGTGATGCACATATAAAGGAAAGTATATGTGAGTTTGACAGAGCATATGAGATTCTTGAAAAGACAGAGTTTCCTGAAGAACTTATTGTAAATAGTGATTATAGATTGTATGAGAAGTATATAGGGCGTAGAGATAAGTAGTATATAAAATATAATAAATATTTTCATAAATGTATTTACTGTAAAACTTTACTGTGTTAAACTGTTAAAATAAGATGTAATATAAATTGTTTAATATATTTAATGCATTAAAAACATATTGATGGTTATGCATGAAAAACACAATATATGACATAAACTCGTTATGCGCAGAAAAAGCATGTGAATTGAGATTTGTGTGAAAATAGATTTTTTATACGTGGGATTTGTGTCTGTGCGCACTTGACACAAACTTGTTATGCGCAAAAAATGTGCGCGGAAGTGAGGGTTAATATGAACGATAAATTAAAATCTAAGGAAGTAGAACAACTTTTTAAAGCTATACTCAGTCTTAATGATGTTAAAGAATGTTATGATTTTTTTGAAGATGTATGCACGATTAATGAATTATTATCTTTGGCACAGAGATTTGAAGTTGCAAGAATGTTAAGGGAACAGAAGACATATCTTGAAATAGCAGAAAAGACAGGAGCCTCAACAGCAACCATAAGCAGAGTTAACAGATCGCTTAATTATGGTAATGATGGATATGACAGGGTATTTGAGAGAATTGGAATTAATTCAGGCAATGAGGACGCTTGAAAGTCAACTTAATATTTTGATAATTTATGCAAATAAATGATAGCTGAGTTTTATACCAGATATAATGATTTTCATTACTAATATAGTATAACTATATAATTAAAGATGTCATTAATGTCTGGTATTTTTATATAATTTAATAAAACTGAATATAACTACTGTATGTAAATACTACGTCAACGGTAACAAAACTCTTGATATATAGTTTTCAATACTATATAATATGAGTTAATATTGATGTTAAAAAGTAATTATCATTTTCTGTATGGATATTTATGACGGATATGATTGTATATACATCATACGTTATACATGGCTGTTTAGCTGTAGTATAAGCTGATAAATCAAGTAAGAATCAGGAGTAATAGATTATGAATAAAAATAGTCAGGAATTTGTTGATGCATTATTAAAAAGACTCGTAAAACTTAATTATATTAAACCTGGAGATGTTCCTAATATAGACCTTTATATGGATTAGGTAACGACATTTATGGATGAACATTTGTCT
>JBNMGS010000059.1:0-8232 GCA_050872365.1 Lachnospira sp. | reverse complement strand
GGTTAATTCCTGTGTCCTTTTATATGTTATTATTATGATGTTTGAGGCAAAATAGAATCTAAAGTATTTTACATATTATTTAATATACTTCTGTATTCTCTCCTTCATCTGTTCTTCACCCATGATATGAACGATAGTCCAGAGGTCTGGTGTGTTAGCACGACCTGTTACCGCTATTCTTACAACCTCAGCTATATCAGATACATTGCCCTTGTAGTTTTCAGGATTAGCCTTGTAAGCCTTCATATCAGATGCAAAACCATGCTCATCTGCTATTTCCTTAAGCTTATTAAACCATGCTGAATTATCATCATTATGATCATACTTTGAAAGATATGTCTTTAATATATCGCTGACCATATCCTCGTCAAGTCTGAACTCATCTCTTTCATCATTAGAAGCGCCGTCAAAGAAGTATGATATAAGCTCAAATATCTGCTTTGCATACATGAAATCTTTTCTTCTTCTCTTAGCGCCAACGCCCATATAAAGACGAAGTATCTGTAACATTTTTTCCTTATCGGCAAACCACATGTCTACATTTTCTGGTGCATTTTCCTTAGCCCAGTCATATAAGAAATCATATAATTCATCTTCTGAAAGCTTAGATAACTCATTCTTACATATATTATGCAGCTTATCCTTATCAAAGAGTGCACCTGACTGGCTCATCTTATCAACGGAGAATGGGAATTCGTTAATATCCTTATCAGGGAACTTCTCATGCCACTCCTCAAAGTTAGAGTTAAGAAGTGTAAGAAGGTATACCTTCATAGTATATGGATGATATCCATCTTTTCTATAGTAATCCAATGAAAGCTCTGGATCTTTTCTCTTTGATAACTTTCTCTTACCACCTGTTTCCTCATCAAACTTCATAAGATGTGCTGTATGTGCATATGCTGGCATCTTAAAGCCAAGAAGGTGGAATAATTCATAGTGTATAGGTGCTGATGCAAGCCACTCTCCACCACGTACAACAACTGTTGTTCTCATAAGATGGTCATCTATCGCGTGTGCAAAATGGTATGTTGGAATACCATCTTTCTTTAAAAGAACGATATCATGAATATTTTCCGGAAGCTTAATCTCTCCCTTTATAGCATCAACAAATGTGATTTCCTTATCAGGACTTCCTTGTGAACGAAGTCTGAGTACATATGGCTTACCAGCCTTGATATTAGCTTCTATCTCTTCATATGAAAGGTTACGGCAAGTTGCATATTCTCCATAATATCCTGTAAGGACCTTATCTTCTTCCTGCTTTGCTCTTACCTTATCAAGCTCTTCCTCTGTACAGAAGCAAGGATAAGCAAGTCCTCTTTCTACAAGACTCTTTGCATATGTATGATATATTTCAACTCTCTGTCTCTGGAAGTAAGGTCCGTAAGCATTTCTTGGGTCAGAGTCATCAAAGCCAGCTCCCTCATCAAACTCAATATTAAAATATCTTAATACGTTGATGATAGTCTCAACAGCTCCATCAACCTTTCTCTTCTCATCTGTATCTTCTATTCTAAGATAGAATACACCACCGTTTCTATGTGCGATTCTTTCATCCGCAAGTGCACTATAAAGATTTCCAAGATGAATAAAACCTGTAGGGCTTGGTGCCATACGTGTAACTTCTGCCTTATTAGGAAGCTTTCTGTATGGGAACTTCTCCTCATAATACTCTGGTGTGTTAACTACCTCTGGAAACAATAACTCTGCTAACTTCTGGTTATCCATATTAATCCTCATTTCTGCGCACGTTTTTTTGCGCGTAACGAGATTGTGTCAAGCGCGCGAAGACACAAATCCCGCGTGTAAAAAATTTATTTTCACACTTATCCACCGCTTATACTGTTATCTGTTTTAAACACAATACTGTATTTTACACATTTTCTGTTGATTAATCAACCTTTTACCACTTATTTCTAATAACGTCACCCTTTAGATACAGATTACCTCTTACCTCTTCTTTTACCGGGCTTAAATGCTTCTGATTTACCATATAAGCTACATTCTGGCGTGAGCATTCAAGAACATTGCATGTTTCACTTGTATCAAACACATTTTTTCTTATAAACATCTTGAAATCTTCAAGTTTTAACGCAATATCCTCACCTGATTCATATAATAAAGCAGATGGAATATCAATAGAGTCATTAAATGTGATAAAATATCCTCCGGTTCCAACTTTAACTGACTGAAACAACATCTCATTTTTTATAATTTTATCAACATCATCAACCTTTTCCAGCCTGGTCAGATTTATTTTTTTAACCTTATCATCTATAAAAAAACACAGAATTGTATTATCTGAAAGAGCAACACATTCTACAACATTGTGCACCTGCCTTTTTATAATAAAATCTGGTAATTCTTTGATTTTTTTTATGTATATTTTATCTTGTGAACATTTTCCCTCTGATAACTCCAGAAATTTCATTTCATCATAAGACTGCATTCCGTGATTTGTAAGAATAGCTGCAATATTCTGTCTTCCACTTGGAATCACCCTTTCCTTTACCCACATAAAACTTACATCACGCGGAATTGTATATATATGTTTCTTTACATATGCCGTAAAAAGCAATGGTGCATTCCACTCGTCCAGATACTCCTGAAGTTCTACCATATATGTCTTTTCTTTCTCATAATATAATAAGACACCTAGTGATAATTCACTTTCTTCATCAATTATTTCAAAGATTTTCATATATTGTATACCTCTCATATATCATATTCCAAATCTTATCAATAAAAACTTCTGATAGTACATCTTCCAATCCTTCAAAAATAATATTTTTATCAGAGGCTTTTAACTGATTAACAAATACGCTTTTTTTATCAGCTATCAGTCCAAGATTATCGTAACAGGAATAACTTCCTATAAAATTCTGACATCTTTTATCTTCTAATATATTAAATTCCAATGCATCATCATCAGATATACATGAATATATCAGCGATAAACCATGATCAAATAATGGTGCAATCCTTATGGTATGTGTTTTCGAATTTCTTAACACCTCAATATTAGCTCCGTGTCTATCCCTATTAAGTATTATATAATCTACTGCTAACATCTGGTCTATATAATCTTTCCATCCGCATCTTACACAAAAATCATAATGCGACTCACCTTTATATGCATTAGTTCTATAATAATCATCCAGGGCTGCTTTGCTTTCGCCTCTTTTTTTGAAATCATCCGAAGCACATAAATAAGTATTATATATATTACCTTCTATTTCTATATCTGCATTAATCAGTTCATAATTCAAATGCTCTACACCTAATATAGTAAGTAACCTGTCAACTATTATTTCGTTGATACACTCATGTCCGATCACGCCTTTTATGACATCAAAATTCGATAATTTATAATATTTTTTTATTCCATTTAATATAGATTCTGATTTTAAAAAGGTTCCGGCAGTTCCACTTGAACTTCTTATATTCGACCACTTTAAGTAAGTCAAATCCTGCCTTGACTTAATCACACTATTCTTCATTATTACCCATCCATGACAATTTCTATAATCTTATTAAATATAGCTATTATTCACTCAATATTTATTCATGCAGTGTTATAATACAACACTTTTTAACGCACGTCAAATGTATTGTATTATATCCAGCTCTGAAAGGTAAATTTATTCTATAGCCTTCCAATTTTTCAACAACCTCGCATCATTAATATACTTAATGCTCTTTAACTAATATGTTATAAAAACATTTCACCAGATTGACTACTTATAATACTTAGCAAGTTCATATACCCTGTCTCTTGTAAGTTCTGCTGCCTTTGTATTCTCAAGCATAGGCTGCATTGAACCACCTGCTGCCTCTTTTCCGGCTTCTTTTACCTGGCTGTCTTTTTTCTTAATCCAGGTATTCTCTTCTTCCTTCAATGTTTTCATTGTACTGCTGTCCAATGTATCAGAAAGATAAGACCACATTGAATTAAGCTTATCATCCCAGAGCTTATAAACTTGCGCCGTCAGCTGGTTCATCTCATTCTGTGTAAGATTCTCATTCTGCAATCTTGCATCTATAACAGATGCCTCCTCATCTATCTGTGCCAGTTCATTCTGTATGTCGGCAGATGTCTTCTGTGAAGATGTACTAGCAGATGTTTTTTCTGTTGCCTTTTCTGTGCTATTATCAACATTCTTTGAAGCTTCACTTTTTTCTGCACCGCTGCTTATTGATGAAGAAGCCAGATTATTATCAACCTGTGAAGAAGATTTATTATCTCCACATCCCATCATCATAGCTGCCGCTATACTCATTACTGAAGCCAACGTTACTGTTAATATTCTTTTCTTTCTCATAATTTTTTCCTCAATTTATTATATTTTTAATATATTATACATAGCATATGCCAGTCCGTCTTCATCATTAGATAATGTAACGTAATCTGCTGCTTTCTTTAATGCATCGCAGGCATTACCCATAGCAATCCCTGCTCCTGCGAATTCTATCATATCACAGTCATTATCCGCATCGCCAAACGCTGCTATATTCTTTTGGTCAATACCCAGCCTGTCCGCTAAGAACTTAACCCCGGATTTCTTTCCAGCATCTTTATATGATATCTCAATAAGCTGCTTTACTGAACTTGTAATATATACATCCGAATCCCTACTATACAAGTCTTCTATTATTCTTTGCTTAAGCTCATCATCATTAAGAACTATATCTATGCTGTCAAGCTCGTGGCTATGTTCATATATAAAAGCTACTATATCAGTCTTAAGTGTTCTTGTACTTCTTACATACTCTATCGCCTTAGGAGTAGCACCAAACTTCACAGGATCATCCATATACTCCTTTGATGCATATGCCTTTCCTCTTATAAATGCTTCATATGTTACAGGATATTCTATAGTATTCTTAATTATATTCTCAACTGATGATTCTTTTAGCACATATGAATTAAGACATTTCTTGTCCTTTATCTCATATACTGCTGCACCATTACTTGTTATGGCATATTCTATTCCAGGTATTGTAACAACCTCTGAGGGAAGAGTGTCAAAAGCTCTTCCGCTTGCGATACATACATGTACGCCTTTACTTATGGCATACTTTATTGCCTGCCTGTTAATTTCTGACAGATGCCCATCCGACCTAAGTGTTGTTCTGTCAAGGTCAAGTGCTATAAGTTTAATTGGTTCTTTGTATTTAATATTCATTAAAAGCACTCCTTAATGCCCAGACCTCTTTGATAATTTATCAAAAGCAATCTGTGCTTTATGATTTCCACACTGTATTGCTTTTAAATACCATTGTGATGCTTTATAATCGTCACGCTTAATCGTCTCATACATTTTTCCAAGTTCATACATAGCCTCAGAATCTTCGGCTTCGGCTGCTTTAGTGTACCAATAAAAGGCCTTATTATTATCCTTTAGAACCTTTTCATTATTGTAAACAAAACCGAGATTTCTAGCTGCTACTACGTTTCCAAGCTCTGCTCCTTTTTCAAACCATCTGACAGCCTCTGTAAGATTACTACATGTCCCAAGACCAATGTAATAACTTCTTCCTACTGAATTACAAGCCTTTGGATTCCCTGTTTCCGCTGATTTCTTAAACCAGTAAAAAGCTTTCATTTCATCTTTAACTTCTTCCTGGCTATAAATAAGCCCAAGATTATAGTACGAATTTATATTACCCTGTTCTGCCGCTTTCTCATACCATTTAATGGCCTCTGGAATATTTTTTCTGATTTTTATACCATTTTGATACCATACACCAATCATATTACAAGCCTTTGAGAATCCTTTTTCAGCAGCTCTTTTATACCAGTAAAAGGCCTTATTACTGTCTTTTACTTCTTCTTCATTATCATAAACTAATCCCAGGTTCCAACATGCTGCCGCCTCGCCATTAGCAGCCGCTTTTTCATACCATTCAATAGCTTCTGTTATATTTTTCTCAGTTTCCAAACCTTTGCAATAAAAATTTCCAACTACATTAAAAGCATCCTGATATCCTGCTTCAGCAGCTCTTTTATACCAGTAGAAGGCCTTATTACTGTCTTTTACTTCTTCTTCATTATCATAAACTAATCCCAGGTTCCAACATGCTGCCGCCTCGCCATTAGCAGCCGCTTTTTCGTACCATTTTATTGCTTCTGTTACATTTTTATCCGTGTAACAGCCATTATGATAATATAATCCAAGCCTATTATATGCATCTGTACAGCCTAATTCTGCTGCCTTTTTGAACCAATAAAATGCTTTCGCATTATCCTTATGGTTAATATTCTCCATTATATGATCATATTGAAATGCCAGATTCCAACATGCAATGGGATAATTCTGTTCTGCCGCTTTTTCAAACCAATATATAGCTTTCTGTATATCCTGTTCCACATAATCATTTTCATTCGTATATATAACCCCCATCATATTCTGGGAATATGCATCACCCTGATTAGCTGCTTTTTCATACCAATATAATGCTTTATTCCAATCTTCTGCTATCTGTTTTTCACCATAATAATACGAATTACCTAATCTGTATTGTGCCACAACATATCCATCCTCCGCCAGCTGCTCAAGCTGCTTTAAACCATCTGTAAAGCCATCCGGAGTTCCCATATATCCTATGATATTATCATATCGTTCCTCAAACAACAGCTCGTTTTCTTCATCCTGCGTATCATCCACTTCAACAGGAACTACATACTTTGCCCTTTGCTTTCTACCACTCATATTTTGAAAAGAACTGTAATCAAAATCATCTAATCTATCTTCCTTTTTCTCTTCCTCAGATAGTTTCTTAAAATATGCTTCTGCTTCTTGAATCGCATGGATTTCCTGTTCAATTCTTTTATTTTCTTCTTCACTCTGCCTACTTGTCATCGACAATTTCAGTTCATTTTTCTTTTCTTTTAGCTGCCTTCCGATTTCATAGCTGCCAGCACCTGATAATATTCCGAGTTCTTCTAACAGTTTTTCATATTTCTGCATTTTCTTATTTCATCTTCTCTCTTTCTTTAAGATTATAATCTAAGCTATGTACTGTTTTTCTCTTATATATTTTATATGATTTCATTACTTTTCAGCTTCAGGCAGATTAATCACTTTCCTGATAATCTGTCAAATGCCTTCTTTGCTTCCTTATTTCCTTTATTGGCTGCCTTTGAATACCACTGCTCAGCTTCTGCTTTATTCAGGAAATTGTTCTCACATAAATGTCCCAATTTATACATTGCATCTGAATTTCCTTCATCAGCTGCTTTTTCATACCAGTAATATGCCTTAATAAGGTCTTTTACTTCATCCTCATCCTCATTCTCATATATATAACCCAATTTCCAATATGCTGGAATAAATTCTTCTTCTGCCGCTCTTTCATACCACTTTATGGCTTCTGTTATATTTTTCTTAGTTCCTTCTCCTTCATAATAATGTTCTGCAAGAGCGTAGCAACAATCATCATCTTCTGCTTCTGCTCCTATTTTAAAACATCTAAAGGCCTTTTCTTTATCACCAATTAATCCATAAACTTGACCTAATTCATAGATAGCATCTATCTTTCCAGCTGCTACTGCTTTTTTATACCACTTTATAGTTTCTATATTATCTATCTTTGTTCCAATCCCGTACATATAACATTTTCCAAGGCTGTTAAAGCAGTCTTTATCTCCTGCTTCTGCACCTTTTTTATACCAGTAGAATGCCTTTGCATCATCATTTTCGTAATCCTCGTATATTTTACCAAGTTTACCATATGATAATATATCACCTGTTTCTATAGCATTTTCATACCACTTTATAGCCTCCGTAATGTTTTTTCCTGTTCCTATCCCATTATAGTAACATTCTCCAAGATAATTGTAAGCGCTTGAATTTCCAGCCTCTGCGGCTTTTTTATACCAATAAAAGGCCTTTTTTTTATCTTTTAATTCATCCTTGTAAGTAAGTCCAAGATTGTAATATGCTAATATATGTCCGGCTTCTGCAGCTTTTTCATACCACTTTATAGCCTCTGTAATGTCTTTTCCTGTTCCTATTCCATTCTGGTAATATACTCCAAGATTATTACAAGCATAAATATTTCCGGCTTCTGCGCCCTTTTTATACCAGTAGAAGGCCTTTGTAACATCCTTTACTTCCCTTTCATTGCCATAAATATAACCCAACTCAAAGCAGGCCTTATCATCACCTTGAGCAGCCGCCTTTTCAAACCAGTATACAGTTTTATTTATATCCGCATCTATGCCCT
>JBNMGS010000058.1:0-8278 GCA_050872365.1 Lachnospira sp. | reverse complement strand
ATGTGTGTTAAACAGTAATAATATATTACATAGTATGGTATTTAGTGTAAATATAGTATATAATAGCTGTAAATAATAAGTTATACATTCGGTATATTGGAACATATATAAGCAACAAGGACATCACTATATAAGATTTTAAGATAGAACCTTATAAGTAGAGACCTATCAGATAATAATATGGTGTGTATAGGCTGATAATATGGGTAATATGGAGAGGAGAACAGGGTATGTTAAAGGATTGGAATAAGATTGAAGTGCCAGTAACAGAAGAGATAGAAAACAGACTCAAGGCAGCTAGAGAGAAGCTTGCTAAACAGCAGATTATGATGAAAGAGAAGAAGCTGCCTGTAATAGTTTTACTTGAAGGCTGGGGTGCTGCAGGAAAGGGAAGTGTATTAGGAAAGGTAATTAAAAATATTGATCCTAGATTTTTTAAAGTGGCAGTTATGGATGAGCCAACAGACGAAGAAAAAAGAAAGCCATTTCTTTACAGGCATTTTGTTAAGATTCCTGAAGCTGGAAAGTTTGTTTTTATGGATAGTGGATGGATGTCAGAGGTTACAGGTCAGAAATTAAGTGGTGAATTATCAGATGAGGAATACAACAGGCGTGTAGAGAGCATTAAGAGGTTTGAACGTCAGTTAACTGATAATGGTTATCTGCTTCTTAAGTTTTTCTTTGATATTGATAGAAAAGAACAGAAGAAACGTCTTGATAAACTGAAAGAAGATAAGAATACAAAGTGGCGTGTAAGTGCACATGATAAGTGGCAGAATAAACATTATGAGGAATGTCAGGAAGTGTATGACCAATATCTGTGTGATACTAATCATTCAAGTGCACCATGGTATTTAGTAGATGCAAAGAATAAGAAGTGGGCACAGTTACAGGTATTAGAGACAATAGTACAGGGAATAGATACAGCATTTGCCAATAGCGCATTATCTGTTCCTTTACTGCAGAATGCATTTCCACTTAAGCCTGTTTCAAAACTTTCAGAGGTTAAACTTGATAAGAGTCTTTCTGATGAAGAATATGAAAGACTTCTTAGTATGTATCAGAAGAGGCTTGGTGAGCTTCATAATGAATTATATAAGAAGAAGGTTCCGGTTATCATAGCTTATGAGGGCTGGGATGCAGCAGGAAAAGGCGGCAATATAAGAAGAATAACAGAGGCACTTGATCCAAGAGGATATGAGGTTCATCCTATAGCAAGTCCGGAACCACATGAGAAGGCAAGACATTATCTATGGAGATTCTGGAACAGGCTTCCTAAAACAGGACACATAGCTATATTTGACAGAACATGGTATGGAAGAGTTATGGTAGAACGACTGGAAGGCTTTTGTAGTACGAATGACTGGCAGAGAGCATATGTAGAGATTAATGAGTTTGAAAAAGAGCTTGCAGACTGGGGTGCTGTTATAATTAAGTTCTGGGTTCAGATAGATAAAGATACACAGCTTGCAAGATTTAAGGAAAGAGAGAATACGCCAGAGAAGCGCTGGAAGATAACGGAAGAGGACTGGCGTAACAGAGAAAAGTGGGACAGCTATGAAATTGCTGTAAACGAGATGCTTCTAAAGACTAATACGACTTATGCACCATGGCATATATTGGAATCGAATGATAAAAAGTATGCCAGAATAAAGGCATTAAAGACAGTTATTGAGGCGTTAGAGGAAAAGCTTGAAAAATGATTAGTAATGATAGTGTAAAAGTTGAAACAAGAAACAAAAGTATAACAAAAAGAAAAACAAAGACACGTAAAAAGATAGCATTATCAGTTATTGCTGTTGTACTTATATTAGTTACAATTACGTCAGTAATATATGTTAATGACTATTATCATGCAGATATTAATTCAATATCAGTATACAATTCTGTACTGGATAATCTTGTAGATAATAACAAAGTATTGAATGTGACAACAAAGAAACTCAAAGGTGGAGCTATAGCGTATATTCCTGATTCTGTATTATCGGATGATGTGTGGCCAACGGATAAAGGATTGATATTTTATCCAGGCGGAAAGGTCGAATATACAGCATATGAACCACTTATGAAAAAGCTGGCATCTAAGGGCATATTATGTGTGCTTGTCAAAATGCCATGTAATCTTGCAGTGCTTGATATGAATGCTGCTGATGGTATTCAGGGAGAATTTACTGATATACATACATGGTATATTGGAGGGCATTCACTTGGAGGTGCTATGGCAGCATCATATATTGCAGATCATGTATCTGATTATAATGGACTTATATTACTTGGAGCATATTCTGCTAAGAATATAAGTACTTCAGGATTGAAGGTATTATCTATATATGGAAGTCAAGATAAGGTTCTTGATAAAGAAAAATACGAAAAGAATAAAGTGAATTTGCCAGCTGATTATAAAGAATACGTTATATATGGTGGATG
Source organism: Lachnospira sp. (assembly GCA_050872365.1). Classification (GTDB taxonomy): domain Bacteria; phylum Bacillota; class Clostridia; order Lachnospirales; family Lachnospiraceae; genus Lachnospira. The sequence continues at coordinate 5,851 of JBNMGS010000058.1, read as the reverse complement.
TCATTCTTATTATGGAATGTATGGGCATCAGGAAGGTGATGGTATCCCAACTATAACCAATACTCTGCAGATAGATAAGACAGCAGAATATATATGTTCATATATACAGGAAACAGATATAGCAGACAATACACTTAAAAAAAATACTGGCATTGATGCTGTTTTAATTGAGGATGAAGATATTGAAACAGAAGATGATACAAGTGGTAATATGCAGGTAGATTCAGATGATGAGACATATATTGGTGAAAATGATGATATACAGGCAGATTCTGTTGTAATAGAAGAAAAACAAGTAGAAGAATCAGAAAATAATACAGATATTGATATTATCAGTGATAGCTTAACGTCAGAATATAGGAAAAACAGAATATCTGATTATGTTGAATTATACCAGAATCCAGAATTACCAACTGGTTGTGAGGCAACAGCTCTTACATCAGTGCTTAATTATTATGGATACAATGTATCACATAAAACTATAGCATATGACTATATGGAACGTGGAGAAATAGGTGTCACCAATCCATGGAATGCGTTTGTAGGGGATCCATCAGATCCTGATGCCGAGGGATGTTTTGCACCAGTTGTTGTAAAAACGGCAAACAGTTATCTTTCATCTATTGGTTCCCCAAAGAGGGCGTTTGATTATAGTAATGTTCCGATGAGTGACTTATATGATAAAATAGACGAGGGAAAGCCAGTTATAATATGGGCAACTATTAATATGCTCAATACTTTTATAGAAAACACATGGGTTATAGATGGCGAAGTGATTAATTTTCCAGGTCAGGAGCATTGTATGGTACTAACGGGATATGATTATGAAACTAACCGTGTGTATGTGATGGATCCATTGAATGGAAATGTGTCATATGATATGAATGTATTTACGGACAGGCGTAGTCAGTTATATGATATGGCAGTTGTAATAGAATAGCATTATAGTGAAAAATTTACAATTTTTGATAATTTTTTTAAAAATTCAGATTGACATAAGATATAATATATGCTATTGTAACAATGTCAAATAAATAGAACGAATTAATTAAAGGCAAAGGCGCAATTACAACTTATAAGTTGTTCGCCTTTGCCTTTTTTATTTTCGTCATTATTCGAATGCATTTGTTGACACTGCTTAAGTAACCAACTATTTAATGACACTATGATATGTACGTATAACAGAATATATTTGTTATATTTTACGTAAATATGTGAAAAAAACAATTTTTGGATACGTGCTAAGGGCACGCAGAAAGGAGTCAATTATGAGATTAAAGGACACAGGTTTAACAGCACAGGACATTAAGGACAAAGTAAGCAAGTATATGATTGATACATATGAAAGATTTGACTTTATTGCTGAAACAGCCAAGGATATGTATATATATGATGAAAACAAGACACCATACCTTGATTTTTATGCAGGTATTGCAGTAAATAACGCAGGTAGCTGTAATGAGAAGGTTGTAGCTGCTGTTAAAGACCAGGTTTCAGATATAATGCATACATTTAACTATCCATATACAATACCTCAGGCATTGCTTGCTGAAAAGGTATGTAAGACTATAGGAATGGATAAGATATTCTATCAGAATTCAGGTACAGAAGCTAATGAAGCTATGATTAAGATGGCTCGTAAGTATGGTATTGAAAAGTATGGTCCTAACAGATATCATATTGTAACAGCAAAAGATGGCTTCCACGGCAGAACATTCGGTGCTATGTCAGCAACAGGTCAGCCAGGTAACGGATGCCAGGTTGGTTTCGGACCTATGGCATATGGTTTCTCTTATGCTCCATATAATGATCTTAAAGCATTTGAGGATGCTTGCACAGAGAATACAATAGCTATTATGATTGAGCCAGTACAGGGCGAAGGCGGTGTTCATCCAGCTACTAAGGAATTCATGACAGGTTTAAGAAAATTCTGTGATGAACATGATATGCTTCTTCTTATCGATGAAGTTCAGACAGGATGGTGCAGAACTGGTGCTGTAATGTCTTATATGAATTATGGAATTAAGCCGGATATCGTATCTATGGCAAAGGGCCTTGGCGGTGGAATGCCTATCGGAGCTATATGTGCAACAGCAGAAGTTGCAAAGGCATTTACTCCTGGTTCACATGGTACAACATTTGGTGGACATCCGGTATCATGCGCAGCAGCACTTGCAGAGGTTAATGAACTTCTTGACAGGGATTTAGCTGGAAATGCTAAGAAGATGGGAGATTACTTCTGTGCTAAGCTGGAAAAATTACCACACGTTAAGGAAGTAAGACATCAGGGATTATTAGTTGGCGTTGAATTCGATGATACTATCGGTGGAGTAGATGTAAAGCATGGCTGCTTTGACAGACATCTTCTTATAACAGCAATCGGAGCACATATTATCCGTATGGTTCCACCTCTTATTGTATCAGAGGAGGATTGCGACAAGGCATATGAAATCATTAAGGAAACAGTTGAAAGTCTTAGCAAATAAAGCTGTTTTAATATAATACAAGAGTCAAAGACTGAGGAATTATCTATCATATTTGTATGATAAGGTTTTTGACTCTGGCATAAAATATTAAGTATATGCTGAGCATCTAAAAGAAAGCGGGACTTTACATGATATAAAAGGAGCGATGTAGATGAAACATTTTGTTGTGACCGTTGGATGCGAGTATGCCAGCGGTGGTATAGAAATCGGCAAGATGATAGCAAAGTCTCTCGGAGTGGAATATTATGACAGAGATCTTATAGATAAGGTCGTAGAACAGATAGGTGTTGACAGGGAATTGGTAGCAAAGGCTGATTCAGGAGAAAATGTAAAGTATGAGTTTGATACTAACTTTGGACCAAGGTATGCTAACCTGACCAACAGAGTAATATATGAGCAGTTCGAGGTCATAAATAAGTTTGCTGAGAAATCTTCATGTGTAATCATTGGCCGTTGCAGTAATTACATATTAAAAGACAGAAACGACTGTCTTAACATATTTATATATGCACCATTTGAAAAAAGAGTGGAATATGTAATGGAAAAAAAGAACGTTAGTCAGGCAGAAGCGGAAGAATTAGTGAAATACAATGATAGAATGTTAAGTTCAAGATATAATTATATGACTAATGGTGATATGAGAGACTGCAGTATGCGAGACATGATGATTGATTCAAGTACGCTGGGACTTGAGAAAACTGCCAAGTACATATTGCAGATGATTGATTTAAGATTTGGTGACTAAGTGTTACTGTTTAAAGTCAGCAGGTATTTATTTAACTGTTGATAAATGGCAGTAATATGATGTAAGGGTCAGTCAAAAATCGTTTATGTTCGCATAATAAGACTTTTGATCCTGACATATTAATATTAATTTAACTAATAATAAGACATTGTTTACATCGCAAATATATTTAACTGACAAAGATGTCGGTAATCCGTATATGATTATGGATTGCTGACATCTTTTATTTTACAGATAATTGCGAAAACCAGATTATAATTATGAAAAATTATGATGAAAATGTTACTAAAACTATTGGAAAATAATTAATTCATTTATTACTGGTTTAATTGAAAATGAAAACTTCTGGTGGGTAAAAGGTTATGACAGATGAATATAGATACTGATGTAGGGATGAATGTATGTGTTATGTGAAAGGACTGATAATATGGCTGGAAAAAAATCAGAATTTGATAAAGTATTCAGCGCATGGGATATACTTGTAATAGCCTTCGGCGCAATGATTGGATGGGGATGGGTTGTATCAACAGGTGACTGGATAGAAAGAGGCGGAGTCGCCGGTGCTGCTATTGGTTTTGCTATTGGTGGCATAATGGTATTCTTTGTTGGACTTACATATGCTGAACTTACTGCGGCTATGCCACAATGTGGAGGAGAGCATGTATTTAGTTATAAAGCAATGGGACCTATTGGTTCTTATATATGTACGTGGGCAATTATCTTAGGATATGTCAGTGTTGTATGCTTTGAAGCATGTGCACTTCCTACAATTATTACATATATATATCCAAAATTTTTACAGGGCTATCTGTATACAGTAGCAGGCTTTGATATATATGCTTCGTGGCTTGCGGTTGCTGTTCTCGTTGCAATATTTATTACATTTATTAATATCAAGGGTGCAAAGACAGCGGCAGTATTACAGACTGTACTTACAGTTATTATAGGTGGTGTTGGTATATTGCTTGTTGTTGCCTCTGCAATAACAGGTGATGCATCTAATTTTGATGGACAGATGTTTGTTGGTGGTTCAACAGGTGAGGTGTTCAAGACTATATTAAAAGTGGCAGTTACAACACCATTTTTCTTTATAGGCTTTGATGTTATACCTCAGGCAGCAGAGGAAATAAATGTTCCACTTAAAAAGATAGGTAAGATAATGATTCTTTCTATTGTTCTTGCTGTTGCTTTTTACGGACTTATAATATTCGGTGTTGGTTATATTATGAGTGCACCAGAGATAGCTTCATCAATGGAAGGTTCTGGACTTGTAACAGCAGATGCCATGGCTAAAGCATTTAACAGTAGTATAATGTCTAAGGTGCTTATAGTAGGTGGTATGTGTGGAATTATTACAAGCTGGAATTCATTCCTTATAGGTGGCAGCCGTGCTATGTATTCAATGGCAGAATCATATATGATTCCAAGAACATTTGCAAAGCTTCATCCTAAGCATAAGACACCGGTTAATGCTTTATATCTTATAGGTGCTTTATCAGTACTTGCGCCACTTGCAGGACGAAAGATGCTTGTATGGATAGTTGATGCTGGAAACTTTGGATGTTGTCTTGCTTATTGTATGGTTTCACTTTCTTTTATAATATTAAGAAAAACACAGCCTGATATGAAAAGACCATATAAGGTAAAACATTATCTCCCGGTGGGTATTATGGCAGTTCTTATGTCAGGTGCTATGGTAGCGATGTATATCATACCGGGTTCAGGAAGTACACTTGCATGGCAGGAATGGGCTATGGCAGGTGGCTGGGCACTTCTTGGTGGTGTATTCTTTGTAATATGTAAGCTTAAATATAAGGAAAAGTTCGCATCACATGTTGATGTTATTGTTGATGATGAGATAGTAGAGGAAGAGGCAGCTAAGGATAGAGAAGAAGAGGTTAAGGCAGCTATTGATCTTGTTATGTCCGAGGAAGATGATGACAGATTCGATGCGCCTATGGCATTTAATTACTTCCTTCCAGTAAATATTGTATTCGGTTCTGGAAAGGTAAGAAAGGCTGGAGAGCTTACAAAGCCTTATGGTAAGAAAGCACTTATAGTAACAGGTAGAAGCAGTGCTAAGAAGTCAGGGCTTTATGATAAGGTTAATGATAGTCTTAAGGCAGCAGGATTAGACACAGTGCTTTTTGATAAAGTACAGCAGAATCCACTTACAACAACAGCCGCAGAAGGTGCGGAATATGCCAAAGAAAATGGCTGCGACGTAGTTGTTGCTATTGGTGGAGGCAGTATAATGGATTGTGCCAAGGCTATAGCGTTCCTTGCACTTAATCCTGGTGATGTAAGTGATTATATATTTGGCCGGAAGTCAAGTGATAAGGCACTTCCTCTTGTACTGATTCCAACTACATGTGGTACAGGCTCAGAAGGAAATGGATTTGCAGTTCTTACGAATCCTGAAAATGGAGATAAGAAGTCACTTAGATGTAATGCAATTGTTGCAAAGGTATCAATCGTTGACCCAGAGTGCATGATGACAATGCCTAAGAGTGTTCTTGCTTCAGTGGGCTTTGATGCATTGTGTCACTGCATGGAGGCTTATACTTCAAGAATAGCACAGCCATTTACAGATGCATTAAGCTTATATGCTATTGAGCTT
>JBNMGS010000057.1:0-8317 GCA_050872365.1 Lachnospira sp. | reverse complement strand
TCTTCCTTCTTATCTATCATGTAAACATCATTATTCATAGAAAGATGTCCACCATATATAGAACCCATAGCACCTGCTCCAAGTACCGCTATCTTCATAAGTAATCCTCCATTCTTAATCTGTCATAAATCTATAGTTATTAATCCATATATTGTCTGTGCTGAATGATTAAATACTTTTTAACCATAACAGACATCATCTATATGTTGTTATATTCATTGTTATTCTTTATTTTCCGCAGCTGATAATCTGTTTTGTATATATTATTAATCCTGCTTATTACCAGCTGCAGAACTTATCTTTTTATATTTTATTTAAGGTGGTAACTTTGTTAATTATCAAACATATAAACAGTATCTGTTATTAACGTCTCATGTTTACCTGCATACTGTTGTTTCTGTACAATTATTATCTCTTAAACTCAGCAAGTCCTTCAATTGCATAAGCTCTGATAGGGCATGAATCTAATCCGTAGATTGGAAGTGGTGAGTATGACATAAAGAATGTATCCTGTGAAAGCTTATCAAGATTCTTTAATACTTCAAGGAATACGATATTTTCTGCCATACAGATATCATGGAAAGGCTTAACGTCTTCGTTGCAGTTTTCGATTGAAACTCCATCGCCAAAGCCTACACACTTAATCTTGTGGTCTACACACCACTGAGCTGTTTCACCATTTACTAATAATCTCTGATCCTTATCTGTGTTAGTATCAGGTGTAAATGGATCAAGCTTGTAAGATGAATCAATGATAAGAATATCTCCTTCCTTAACCCAGCCTTCTGTTGCCTTGTCAAGATCTGCTGCACTGATGTGCTTTCTGTGAGGAAGTGTATCCTTAAAGTCTACATATATTGCTCTTCCCATGAATGTTGTAAGTGGAAGCTCTGCAACTGATGGCCAGTTGTCATCATGATGATAAGGACACTCACAATGTGTTCCAAGGTGGCTTGTAAGATCCATAGCTGTATGGAAGTCTGGAATTGGTCCGCCTGTGTTATATCTGATAAGGTGGCATCTTCTTGACTCTGTCTTTGGGTCTAATGGCTTTGTAAGATCAATTACCTTTAATCCGTTTCCTAAATCGAATGTTGTGTTCATAATGTTTCCTCCTTAAAATGTGTGTTCATTATTGTTAGTTTGTATCTGACCGGATTATTGATTATTATTACCAGTCTTGATTTGTTTGGTTTGTTTGTTAACTTTTTGTCTTTCCTTTCGACAATTGCAGTATACCAGTATACCGGTATATAATCAATTATCAAAATTCTATAAAGTTGCAACGACTTTTTTATATATTTTTCACAAAGCAACGTCGTTTTTAAGATACTTTATATAAAATACTTGTTGGTTTTTTATGTAAGTTTGACAAATAAATATCAATATACAATTATGATTCAAAGAATTTTGACACATTATTTTATATGGTGTAATATAATGAATTGCCTTTAATATATTTAAAAAATATAATTTTGCATTTAAATTCATATGTAATACTTATTAAAATAAAGTAATTTTTAATTTTACATATAGAATATTTAAAACTCAGAATGGAGATACTTATGAACACTTCTACATCATACTGGCTGAAAAAGGGCATACATAATGGTATGCCGATAGCCCTTGGTTATCTGGCGGTATCATTTACGCTTGGAATAGCTGCTAAAAATGCCGGACTGACTGCTATACAGGCGGCACTTGCAAGTATAACCTGCCATGCATCTGCCGGTGAATTTGCTGGATTCACACTTATAGCTGCACTTGCCACATATACAGAGATTGCTGTTATGGAACTAATAATTAATGCACGATATTTTCTTATGTCATGTGCTCTGAGCCAGAAGCTTGACAACAAAATGCCATTTTTTCACAGATTAATTATGGGTCTTTTCGTTACTGATGAAATATTCGGACTATGTGTATCTGTTCCTGAAAAACTTAATCCTGCTTATATGTATGGCATGGTGCTTGTCGCCTCCCCTGCATGGGTTCTTGGTACTTACTTTGGTGTTCTTTTTGGAAACATACTTCCCGCCAGTATTGTGAGTGCATTAAGTGTCGGACTATATGGAATGTTTATTGCCATAATCATTCCACCAGCAAGAAAGAACAAAGTTGTTGCTGCTGTTGTTGCTATATCCATGATTATAAGCTGCATATTCTCTTATGCACCTGTTGTTAGTTCAATATCATCTGGAACACGTATTATTATACTTACAGTTGTTATTTCACTTGCAGCTGCTGTATTGTTTCCTGTTAAAGAAAACGACAATTCTGTTGACACAGGCAAAGATACTGAATAAAGCATTGTTCATGATAACCTGAATACGATTTATATTTTCATACTAAAACACTTATTTACTACAATCACGTTGAAACTAAAGGAGCTAAAATAAATGCTTTCGCATAATACTTATATATACATACTTATAATGGCAGCTGTAACATACCTTATCCGAACACTGCCACTTACACTCATCAGAAAAGAAATTAAGAATACAACTATCAAATCTTTCTTGTATTATGTACCTTATGTAACACTTGCAGTCATGACATTTCCAGCTATACTTGAATCTACAAACAGTGTTATATCCGCAGCTATTGCTTTTGTGATAGCTATTGTACTTGCCTGGATAGGAAAGAGTCTTTTTCAGGTTGCTATGTTTAGCTGTGCTGCTGTATTCATAGTTGAACTTGTTATGAGATTTATTGCTGGTTAATCATAAATCATTCTACACATTCCGTATAACTCTTATATACAAAAACAAAAAGCCCTGCTATAGTGACTAGATTATTGCTAATCAACTATAGCAGGGTTTTATAATTTGATATAAGGATTACTAAGGTATACATCGAATTACATGCAAGCATACATTGATGATACCTTTTGCCCCTTTAATCATAATATGATTCCTGATAATTATTTTTTCTTATAATTCGCAATTCCAAATATCGCACAAAGTAACACGCATGCAAATATCATCCAACCAACAAGGTAAGATGTTCCAAGCTTTGCAAAAGTATCATAGTAACCTTTAAGATATACTACAACGATGATTGCTGGAAGTATGTAACTCATATAAAATCTTAAGCAGTCCGGGAACTTAATTCCCTTACCTGTATTAGCTTCATTTCTAAATCCTTCCCAGCCCCATCCGTTCTTTTTAGTACAGAATAACACAAATATCATACTTCCGAGAGGAAGAAGATTATACGATACAAGGAAGTCTTCAAGGTCCATAATACTTGTGCCCGGTCCGAGAGGCTCAAAGCCTGAAAGCACGTTAAAACCTAATACTGCTGGGAGTGAAAGGAGTGTCATAAATACAATATTCCACGCTACTACTTTCGTTCTTGAATAACCTTTAAGATCAATATAAAATGATATTATATTTTCAAATACAGCAATAACTGTGGAAAGTGCTGCAAATGACATAAATATGAAGAATGCAGTTCCCCATATTCTTCCACCTGCCATATGGTTAAATACGTTTGGCAGTGTCTTAAAAAGTAGTGAAGGTCCCGCATCTGGCTGTACGCCATATGCAAAACATGCCGGTATTATGATGAAACCTGCCATAAGTGCAACAAATGTATCAAGCACAACTATATTCACAGCTTCTCCGCCTACAGTTCTGTCCTTTTTCATATAACTACCGAATATTTCCATGGCACCTATACCTACACTAAGTGTAAAAAATGCATGAGTCATAGCATCAAATATAACCGGTCCTAAGCCTCTTGCCTTGATAGTATCAAGATTAGGAACCATATAGAACTTAACACCTGTTGATGCATTTGGGAGCACAAGCGAATGTATTGCAAGAACGATGATAAGAACTATAAGGCATGACATCATAACCTTTGTTATCTTTTCAATACCCTTCTGAAGTCCAAGCGCACATACACCAAAGGATAACACGATTGCAATTATCATCCATACTATCATAGTTGAAGGACTTCCAAGCATATTACCAAATTCTGTGCTTATCTGATCCGGTTCAAGACCTGTCAATGCTCCGCTTGCTTCCTTCCATGCATAATAAAGCATCCATCCTGCTACCATAGTATAGAAAGCCATAAGAATATAGCTTCCAACTACTGATACCCACTTAAAATAATGCCACTTGCTTCCTTTTGTCTCTAGTACCTCAAATGCCCTGGCTGCACCCTTTCCACTTCCTCGTCCAATAGTAAACTCAGCACACACAATTGGAAAACCAAGAACAGCAAGGAATATAAGATATATAAGTACAAATGCTGCTCCTCCATTAATTCCACATATGTATGGGAACTTCCACACATTGCCCAGCCCTACTGCGCAACCGGCTGACACGAGGATAAATCCAAGACGTGAGCCAAACTTTTCTCTTTCTTTCAAAACTAAACCTCCTATATTTTACTTACTGCACAACCTGATTCTTTCCGTTATTCTTGCCATAATATAACTTATCATCTGCACATTTTATCCATTGTTCTATATCACCAACCACTTCATTTCTTCTTGCAACACCTATTGTCACAGATACTCTTACCTTTTGTTGATTATATACACTCTCTGTCTGCTCAACAGTTTTTCTTAATAATTCCAGCTTACTAATATCTACTGCGTTATTCTCGCTATATATTAAGAATTCCTCGCCACCCCATCTTGATAAAACACAACCATCACATGTTTTTTTCATAATATCAGATATGTGAGTAAGAACATAATCACCACAATTATGTCCATATGTATCATTAATGTGTTTAAAATCATCCACATCTAACATTGCAAGCCATTCACTTGGGTTAGCTGAATTATGCTTTTCAAGATGCTTAAGAATATAACGTCTGCTGTAAAGATCCGTTAACAAATCCTTGCTGGCAATCGTACTTAGCTTATATTCAGATTCAATAACAAGATTTACAATCATTCTTGTATAATATATCAAAAATGCAGCTACACTAGTTGTATTAATAACAAGAAACGTTATCGATATATCTTTCTTTATTGTATATATAGGTCCATTTGCTATTGCTATACCTGTAGATATGATATTAACTATTACTATAAAAATTGCTATTGCTAATGGATATGGATTATGAGTATGAATCTTTATTGACATATACTTCGTGTAGAAAACAATCGGTATCAATGACATACAATAAAGATGAAAACCGGTCTCATATCCAAGACTTATCGTAGCTATCGCCATATATATTATAATAGTCATATATACACACCACATATACATACACAGTTTATCTCTGGCGATTAAAATAAAATACAATATATAACCCGCTATTGCAATGATACTATATACAACCATTGTTTTTATTCCGTAACATGCATAAAAAAACAGCATACCTACAACATATACAAGCAACAACACATTAACTATATTACTAAGTTTCTTAACTTTTTTTATATCAAATTCTTTATTACTAATTTCAATTTCATTCGTATTCATATTGCAATTCCTGATCCTAACGTGCCATAGCTGCCTTTATAAGATGCTTTGCAAGCACTGATGTTGTAACAGAACCCACTCCACCTGGAACTGGTGTTGCTATCGCTGCAATATCTGTAATCGCATCAAAATCTACATCACCACACAGATTGCCTTCATCGTCCACATTAATACCTACATCGATAACCACCGCATTATCTGCCACATATTCTTTCTTAATCATACGGGCAGAACCGGCTGCTGCAACAAGTATCTCTGCATTCTTACATGTTCCTGCCATATCAACTGTCTTTGTATGACATACTGTAACTGTAGCATTACGTTTCATAAGAAGCATAGAAACCGGTTTTCCGATAACCAGACTTCTTCCAACAACTGTAACTCTCTTACCTTTAATATCAATACCTGCATAATCAAGCATTTCAATAACTGCCTCTGCTGTACATGGTGCATATCCACTTTCATCACCAGCATATACTTTAGCCAGGTTAAGAGGTGATATACCGTCAAGATCCTTTCTTGGATCAATCTTACTTTCTATAAGCTTCTCATCAAGCTGCTTTGGAAGTGGTCTTAACATAAGAATACCATCTATATCCAGATTCTCATTAATCTTATCAAACTCCTTCTGGAAAGTATCATTATCTATATCAGCAGCAAATGTATATGTAGTACATCTGACACCAACTTTATCCATCTTTTTGACTGCTCCTCTCTCATATGAACAGTCATCCGGTCTTTCACCTACCCTTATAATAGCAAGGTGTGGAAGTGGACCTTTTATATCTTTAATCTGTTCCACCAGCTTTTCATTAATGGCATTAGCTACCGGAAGTCCTTTTAATATCTCCATTTTCTATGTATCTCCATTTTCTATTCATTTTAATTTTCTATGTGTTTCAATTTTTGTTCAAAATATATTTTCAATATATTTTATTGCACCTTATTTATCATAATTATAACAGCACTCATATTTTCTGCCTATCTTACGCAATCCATAACCCTGTCATACACTTCATCTGCTATCTGGTTACCTCTTACAATAAGTTCATCTGCCCTTGTATTCAGGTCATCTGCCGCATCTGTATCCTTCATAAGCCTTGTGTTTATATATACATTAAGTGAAGCCCCGTTGAGTGCTGCCTTACACATCTGCACACCTACTCCTGCATCACTTATAGCTAATCTGCTTCCTATAACAGATATCCTGTCTATAAGTCCAATAGCTTCAACTATAATCTCCATCATGGAAAGTGGTGCTTCACTTGCTTTTATAAGTGCTTTTTCCATAACCTCCTCACGATGCTTTAACTGTTCATCTGTATCCTTAGGAAGACCATACGCCTCAGACAAAGGCTTGAATGCCTTGGCATCCTTATCCATACATTCTGCAAGTGCCTTTGTAAGTTCATTTGCACGAACTATAAGCTTCTCGATTTCCTCCTGATACTCTGCATACTTTTTCTTTCCTGTTGTAAGTGCAAGTACCATATTGCCAAGAGCCATGCCAATAGCTGCAACATAACCGCAGGCGCCACCGCCACCTGGTACTGGTTCATTTGATGAAAGTACATCAAGAAATTCATTCATATTCATATCTGTCATCATATCAATTCTCCATAATAATTATTATTCTGTAAGTATTAAAAATGCATAACTTTTATGCAGGCAATTATTTTCTTATTTATCATCATCTGATAGCACATATAACTTTACTAAACGATGCTGATATTCCATCTTTTAGTATGCTATTCACTTAATACCCTGGAATATCAGATATAACTACAGTTCAATCTCACCTGTGAATACTGTAGCAGCAGGACCTTCCATATATACATCCCCGCTTTCTTCGTCCCATGTTATCTTAAGATCTCCACCTAAAAGGTGAACTGTTACATCCTTGCTGTCACACATACCATTAAGCACCGTAGCAACAACTGTCGCACATGTTCCTGTTCCGCAGGCATAAGTTTCACCAGAGCCTCTCTCCCACACTCTCATATTAAGAGTCCTTCTGTCTAACACCTGAACGAACTCAGTATTGATTCTTTCCGGAAACGCCTTGTGATTCTCAAAATATGGTCCGACATTTTCTATATCAAACTTTAATATATCTATATTGTTATCAAGATACACAATATCATGTGGATTTCCCATAGATACACCTGTTATCTCATATTGCTTTCCATTAACAGCTATCAATTCATTAACAACCGCCTTATCCACTTCATCAAGTGCTTTGACAGCAAGCGGACACAGCTTATCATCACTCTTATATGTATTCTTATAAGCAGCCTTATATTCTACTAAAGCACTGATATCAATCGGCACTTTTGAAGCCTCGAGCTCAGGTTTTCCCATATTAACTACTACAGATGCTACTTTTCCATCTTCCCCAATATTCAGTTTAAGAATCTTTATTCCAGCTAAAGTATCTATATTGACTGTCGTTTTATCTGTAAGTCCGAAATCATATACATACTTACCTACACATCTGATTCCATTACCACACATCTGTCCCTGTGAGCCATCTGCATTATACATTTCCATAAAAAAATCAGCCTTATTAGATGGCTTTATAAGTATAAGTCCATCTGAACCTATTCCAAAATGTCTGTCACTTACCTTTATAGCTACCTCTGATGGGTTAACAAGTGATTCCTTAGTGCAATCTACATACACATAATCATTGCCTGCTCCCTGCATCTTTGTAAATTTCATACTAATCCTCATTTCTACACGTTATTATAACATTTTTCAACCTGACGATGTAAGGGGAAAGTGTCACAAAACCATTCCCGCCTGCACAGTAATACTTTTAAATCTGTGACCAGCCTGACACCGAAAACAAAATGTCAGGG
>JBNMGS010000056.1:0-8325 GCA_050872365.1 Lachnospira sp. | reverse complement strand
TGTGACTCTACTGTAGATATTCCCTTGTTAAGGTCATATATTTTCTGACCAAGCTCATTAATCTTGTCAACCATATTGCTGACTTCTGTATTCAGTGTTATCTGATAATCCTTAAGTCCGCTGTATATAGCCTGTGAACGATCAACAAAAGCTGTTGCATTCTGAATGAGTGATGACCTTGCTATTGTACTTGTCGGATTCTTAGTAAGTTCATTAACCGCATTGTAAAGATTCGTAAGGTGCTCCTGATATGTAACTCCCTGCATCTCCCCAAACCAGTCTTCCACTTCATATACTGCATTTGCCTGACTTTCATAAAAACCAAGTCTTGAATTCTCTGTTCTATATGAACGGTCTATGAATTCGTCTCTTACACGGCTTATTGCTGCTATATCTACACCTAATCCATACTTTCCCTGTACGATGCTGCTGCTAAATACATTCGCATATGTTGTATCCGCAAATGTTATCTGCTGCCTTGTATATCCCTGTGTATTCACATTGGAAAGGTTATGTGCTGTTGTGTTAAGTGCTGTCTGCGATGACCTTAGTCCTGAAGACCCAACCATCAACGATGCCATTCCGTTTGCCATAATTCCTCCATTTAAAAATCACACTTTCAAAGACTGACCTTAGCTACACTGCTTCCATAACGTAACATTATTACTACCCTGCTACTGCATTATTACTATATTATCTGATTATCATGTATTCCCTCATATTACTATGCTTTCAGCATTAATAATCTGATAATATAATTATGAAAGCTAAAGATCCCAATTCATTCCTTTGAAAATGTGATTCTTATATATCTACTATTTATTATTTTATTATCAGCTATTCATAAATGTATCTTAATATATGACATTCTTACAGGTAAATCCCTATATCACATCTGTCTGAATATTATCGACACACTATCAAAATAACATGTTACACACTATTATCTGTTAAGTGTTAATCTATTTCAATCCTTTTCCATAGATTGTACTTTTATCATTTATTATTATGAAAATGCTTCGCTTCAAATAAGTTACCACATTACTTCTCATGATAATAATAGGTCATTATGAAGCTACTGCTTCGCATCGAACCCCGTAGCACCTGTTATCTCCTGCTCTTCATAAGCAGTTCTTCCATAGTTGCCAGTCTGTGGCTTAAGCACTGAATTCTTAGCCAAATCAAGTTCAAACTGAATCATATCCATAGACTCTTTTAATAATATCTTATTATTATCATTAACTGCTGTTAACTGACTCAGGGTTCTCTTAAGCTTTAGGTATATGCTTTCAAGAGCATCGTGCTCTTTCGCCTTTTTTTCAAGTATCTGGACTATATGTTCAACTTTTATTTCCTCATATGGAAGTCTTAGTACATTACATATATCCCTGACATCTTCCTGTCTCTTCTGCTCATATACATCTATCTGTTCTATAAGCTTCTGTTCTCTTATGAATATTTCCTGAAGCTGCTCTACGTTTCCGCTTACTATTGCAGCTGTCTTCTCATTCGACAGATTAAGGAGCTTCTCATATCCATCATTCTCATTAGTCAGGTCTTCGATTAAACAATCTATCAAACTTGCCATATATGCTCCCCCTGCTTTATTTGTATATTTTACTTATATATGTCTACAGTATTATATTACTTTAAATTCTACTGTATCCATGAATAACTAAAATGCAAGTGTCGAAACACTGCCAAGCATCTTCTCAGCTACTGCCTCTGAACTTATATTATATGTTCCAGCTGCCATACGTGCCTTAATATCGTTCACCTTATCAAGTCTTACATCTGAAGCTTCGTTTACTGCTGCCTTAGCTGTGTTATATAGCTTTGCTGTATCTGATAATTCGTACTTATCTTTCTCAGACTTCTTCACTGCTACGCTCTTATCCTTTGCATAAGCATTTGTCTTATATATCTGGCTGACAGCATTATAAGCATCTATACGCATACTAACCGCCTCTCTTTCTATCATAAATAAAGCCGCTTAATCTTATCTAAGTCTATCAGGACAATAACTTTCACTTCAACATAACAGTTATAAATACATCTTAACCCCTTTCAATGGAGCCTGTCATAATCTTAAAGTAATTCTGCCCTATTTAGCCAAAGTCTGCTTTATTCATTGCATTTATATCTTTATGGTTAATGTATCGGATGTCATTACGCATAACTTAACCCCCTGTTGATATTGCAAAGTATTTTTTGTTTTTTCATATGACATATGACATTATCGACATTACAATATCATTTTTTCGATTTTGCAGGTGTGTTTCTTAAGCTGCCCGTTTTTGCTATCTGATGCATCATAGCTTATACCTGCGATAACAACTTCTCCTTTATAATCCTTAAGACTTTGTATATATTGTTTTTCTTTAATCTGCTCAACAGCTGTTTCAGCTGATTTTTTCCATTTAAGTTCAACAATCATCGCCGGCTTATTAACATTTCTTTTCGGCACAAAAACCATATCAGCGTATCCTTTTCCCCCAGCCAGTTCACGATATATGGAATACTCTTTTTTTGCAGAATAAAATGCAAGCGAAATTATACACGAAAGTGAATTCTCATCATTATACTTTAATATAGATACATTTTCCTGATGAACCTGTTCTATCATATCTGCAACCTTTTTCTCATCACCTGACAACGTAGCAGCAAGTAGTTCTTCTGAACTTCTTATTGCATCCATAACAGGCTCCCATCCACCATCTTCTATACAATTGATAAACTCCTTCTGCACTTCCTGGTTAGGTATTGAAACAGTATGCTTATAAAAATCATAAGTAAGATACCCTAAATGTATAAGCAATGTCAGAACATCATCTGAACTTTCCAGCGTTGTCATATCATTCTGGAACTTATCTGGATTAACCTTAACACTTTCACCAGCTATAAGTCTTGTAACAAGAGCCTTAAGATTATACATATCAAGTTGTATATACTTTTTAAGTGCCTCATAAGTTTCTGTTTTCGTCCAATAGCTGTCAAAATCATGTCCAAGAAGAGACATGACTACCGACCTTGGATTATATATCTGTATTCCCTTAAGATCATATCCATCATACCACTGTTTCATCTTATCATATGGCATATCATATTCCTCACAGAGCTTTTCCACTTCATCTTCCGTAAAGCCTGTATACTCTGCCAGTTCTCTCTGGTTCGTCATGCTATACTCATCAAACATATTAAGTGCCGAATGCTCACCATACTTCTTGACTGGAAGTATTCCTGTCATATATGCAAGTGAAACATAAGGCTGATTCTTAAGCATATCTCTAAGGAAATCAAGATATAGCTTATAAGTATTTTTATTACTCTTTTCACTATCACGGAAAATGCAATTCCACTCATCTATGACAAATATAAACTTACTTTTCGTCTGCGAATATATCTCTTCAAGAACAGAAACCAGGTCAGTTTCATAATATTCGACCTCATCAAATTCCCTTTTTAATTCCCTGGTGACTTTTCTTGATATAAGTTCAATCATATCTTTTATAGATTCTGATCTGCTGGTAAACTGCTGTATATTAAGATGTATTACATTATATTTATTCAGATATTTTTCAAAATCAGCATCCTGTGCAATCTTATATCTGCCAAATATTTCTTTTGAATCACAGCCTTTTCCATAATATGCAACTATCATATTCGCTGTAATTGATTTTCCAAAACGACGGGGGCGGCTCACACATATATTTCTGTGTTCTGTATCCAGATATCCATTAATAACTGACAGTATTCCTGTTTTATCTACATATATTTTAGAGTTAACAGCTTTAAGGAATTCATCATTACCAGGATTTAAATATATGCCCATCACCTTTTACCTCCATTTTAAAAAAACATTTTTACTACCATTTCATTTATTCATAGCATTATTATATAATATCAACCATTGGCATTACAATACAAAGTATAATGTAAAATCTACTCTCATTTTTTATTTTTTCTTATTCAACTTGCAAAATCATTACTATAGTATGATTAAAGGGGCAAAAGGTATCATCGATGCATGCTTGCATGCAAATCGATGTATACCTTAGTGACCCGCACTACACTTAAGAAAGTAGCAATTTACTATGCGAAGCTAGTAAATTAGCGAATTTCGAGGTGGAGTCAGATTACGGGAATGCGTAGCATGTAGTAATCTGATTAATCATAAATGAGGGGTAAAATACCTTTTGACCCTCATATCATATTATACTTTTTACACTTACATCATATTAATTTTTTATAAAATCAAAAACGGGAAATCCATATTCTCCTATGGTTTTCCCGTCTCGTTTTATCTTATATATGTGATACCATGTTCAAAAGATCTAAACCCGCATGAACTTGCTCACAGGTGGGTGAATGACCTTTTGCCCGCAACTGATATATACGGATTACACCATTACTTTGCAATTCCCGCAATCCTCTTACATCATATATATTAATATGCCTTACCCCAGTAAACCATCTTCTTGGCTGGTCTGCCACAGCATACGCACACATCGCTTAAATGTTCCTGTGCGAATGGCATACATCTTGATGTACATGTTGTATCTTCCTTAATCTTATCTTCACAAGCCTGGTCACCACACCACATAGCCTTTATAAAGCCTGGCTTGTTAGCTGCTGTTTCCTTGAACTCATCATAGTTAGTTGCAACATATGTATGTGCATCTCTGTGAGCTCTTGCTCTTTCAAGCATATCCTTTTGGATAGTATCAAGAATCTCTGGAAGCTTAACTGCAAGCTCATCAATAGCTACCGTTATCTTTTCTCTTGTATCACGGCGTACAACGATAGCCTGGTTAGCTTCGATATCTCTTGGTCCCATCTCAACTCTTACAGGAATACCACGCATTTCCTGTTCTGAGAACTTCCAGCCCGGATTCTTGTCAGAATCATCAACCTTAACTCTGAGTCCTGCTGCCTTAATAGCATCTCTTACTTCATATGCCTTATCAAGTACTCCTTCCTTCTTCTGCATGATAGGTATGATATCAACCTGTACCGGTGCAACCTTAGGTGGAAGTACAAGTCCTGAGTTGTCACCATGTGTCATGATAACAGCACCGATAAGTCTTGTTGTTGTTCCCCATGATGTCTGGTGAACATACTTAAGCTTGTTATCCTTATCTGTATACTGGATTCCAAATGCCTTAGCAAAACCATCACCAAAGTTATGGCTTGTTCCTGACTGGAGTGCCTTGCCATCATGCATAAGTGCTTCAATAGTATAAGTAGCCTCAGCACCAGCGAACTTCTCCTTATCTGTCTTACGGCCCTTAATAACAGGAATAGCAAGCACTTCTTCGCAGAACTGCGCATAAAGGTTAAGCATCTGCTGTGTACGTGCTTCAGCATCCTCTGCTGTTGCATGTGCTGTATGTCCTTCCTGCCATAAGAACTCTCTTGAACGAAGGAAAGGTCTTGTTTCCTTTTCCCATCTTACTACTGAACACCACTGGTTATATACCTTTGGCAAGTCTCTGTATGACTGTATCTCATCCTTATAGAAATCACAGAAAAGTGTTTCAGATGTTGGTCTTACACACATTCTCTCCTGAAGTGGATTAAGACCACCGTAAGTTACCCATGCAACTTCTGGTGCAAATCCTTCTACATGATCCTTTTCCTTCTCAAGAAGACTTTCTGGAATAAACATAGGAAGATATACATTTTCAACCCCTGTTTCCTTGAATCTTCTGTCCATCTCGTTCTTTATATTCTCCCAGATTGCATATCCAGCCGGCTTAAATATCATACATCCCTTAACGCTTGAATATGACATAAGCTCTGCCTTCTTACATACATCTGTGTACCACTGTGCAAAGTCTACATCCATGGAAGTAATTGCTTCTACTAACTTCTTATCCTCTGCCATAAATATACCTCATTCCTGCGCAAACCTGCGCTGCCTGTTAAATGTGTCGTATGCCTGAATAATATAAATATATCTTTAAATGCTAATATACAAAGCCTTCAAATACCTATATACTATACAGACTACATAATCTGTATAAGTTTAACATCTGACAGACTTATTTTCAAGGTGCTTTTTTACTTTTACATTATCAACATCCACCATCAAGCTGCATAACACATCTTAGTCTTAAAACCATTGCTCTGATTATGACATAACTTACCGGACCCGTTATAAAGCCAGGAATTCCATATACGAGCAAACCTACAAATATAATAACAAGCATGGCAAAAGGTGATATTCCAAGCTTATCTCCCATGCACTTTGACTCCATGATTTCACGTACAATATAAGTTATAACATATGCCACAAGTACAACTCCTGCTGAAAAGAAGTCTTTCATAATAAGGCTGATTATCGTCCATGGAATAAGTATTGTTCCTGTACCAAATACTGGCAGCGCATCAACGATTCCAACTATTATCCCAAGCATAACCGCATAAGGACTTTTTATTATAAAGAAAGCTATCATGCTTATGGCAGAATTAATAAGCATAATCCTTAATTCAACCTTAAAATATACATTGATAAGTCTCTTTACTTCATGCCAGATCATATCTATCTCTTCCGCAAACACACTGTCACGTATCTGTGTTCTTATCCCATTCATGTCAGTTGACAGATATATAACCGATATAAAACCAACTACAAGTCCACCTGCTGCTACCACTACATTTCTGATAACAGGAACTGATACATGAAATATTTTTTCTGGCATTATCCCCGCCAGCTTACGCCCACACATTATAAGAGTATCAAGACAGCATCCACCTTTAAGTCCGAGGAATTCATCAGTTTCCAGACATATCCTTGCCGTCTGCTGCCTTATACCTATTGTGTTATAATCCCAGTTCTTAAGAAAATTACTGACTTCATTAGCACCTGTTATTATTGCGGCAATAAGCAATATTATTATAATAAGCGATATGATAGATATCATTATTGCAGCTATTATGCTCTTTATCCGGTGTTCTTTATCTCTTAACCTTGTCTTTCCAACATTTTTAATATTTTTATTTATTGTTTTTCTTATGCCCTTCTTTGCATTTTTCTCTGTTATATTTTCTATAACTTTCTTTGCATCAACAGCTGATGCTCTCTTACTTTTGGTTACAAGCCATTCATCAACTTTCTTGTCTCTCTTTGCATCAACATCTGATACGCTATTACCTATCCTTATTCTGCAATATATCCACTTATATATACCATTAACCGGCTTCTCTATAAGCAGTGCAATAAGTATTCCAATAACAAAAGGCCAGACATATACAAGAAGATATCTGAAACATACATATACTGAAAGTGTTATTATAGCTACACCCGCAAGGTACTTTAACTTTCTTTTATATTCTTTGCAATCACTCTCATCATACATGTCAGCCTTGGATGATGTAATCTCAAAGGCTCTGTCACCCGCATCTGCCTTAGTATTGTTTTCTATGTCATTTTCTGTGTTTCCATCTCTTATACTTCTTTGATTTCCGCATTTTTCCTCTCTGCACATAAGCAATCACCTCTACAGAAGTATTCCACAGAAATGATTATTATATACATTTGGAACTATACTCATCAATGTAATTCCCATCAAATTCATATTGAGAGCAATTATTATATATGTTTAGAATATGCTTCTTCTTAAGCTTTATATAAATATTCATTCTTGTTTTATCAAAATTCCGGCTTTACTTCATACACCTTCCCGTCAATCTTAAGCCTTACAGCGCACAACGCAATACATCCTCGCTTAATACGTGTTCCTTTAACCTGTCTTACCGCTGACACTGCACGTTCTCCACCATACTTTCCATCACCGACAACCGGCATGTTTCTTGAAGCCAGCTGAACTCTTATCTGATGATGTCTGCCAGTTATAAGATGAATATCAAGTCTTGATATATCTGCCTGCTCATCATAGGAAAGAAGCTTATACCTAAGCCTTGCTTCTTTAGCACCTTTAGTTCCTTCAGGAACCACTGATGACTCGTTATTCTTTGCATCTTTCATAAGATTATCCACAAGCTCACCCTTATCCAGCTCTGGTTTTCCACATACAAGCACCTGGTAGTGTTTACAAAGCGACTCTTTTTGCATAAGTGATGATAACCTTGCGGCCTCTCTTTTATTCTTAGCCATAAGAACAAGTCCCGATACCGGGCGGTCAAGTCTGTTAATTATGGCCGCGTAGGCCTCTTCGCCATTTCTTTTCCTGTATGTAAGAACCTCACTTACAAGATCTAACTCGAACGACTTTCCGCTCTGTGATAACTGCCCTGCCGGCTTGTTTAATATAATCTTGTCTTTATCTTCGTATACTATGTCCAACATGAAAAATATATGCC
>JBNMGS010000055.1:0-8359 GCA_050872365.1 Lachnospira sp. | reverse complement strand
TACCTGCACCAGTAGACTCTCTAAGTTCCTTAACCATTGCTGCTGTAATTGCTGCCATTTTAATATCCTCCAATATAATATTTTTAAAAAATGCTTCAACCTGAAACAACAGGCTGAAGCATACATAAACTTAAGTCAAACCTTAAATATTAAGCTTCCTCAGCTACTTCTTCTGCATCAGCGGCTACAACTTCTTCACCCTGATTAGCTTCGATAACAGCGTCAGCCATCTTTGAAACGATTAAGTTAACAGCTCTGATAGCATCATCGTTACCAGGGATAACATAATCTAATTCATCTGGATCACAGTTAGTATCAGCGATACCGATTAATGTGATACCAAGTGCGTGTGCTTCCTGAACGCAGATTCTTTCCTTCTTAGGATCTACGATAAAGATAGCATCTGGAATTCTCTTCATTTCCTTGATACCGCCAAGGTTCTTCTGAAGCTTTTCTAATTCCTTCTTTAAGTTAATAACTTCCTTCTTAGGAAGAACATCAAATGTTCCATCTTCCTGCATTGTTTCGATTTCTTTAAGTCTTGCAATTCTTGACTGGATTGTCTTGAAGTTAGTGAGCATACCACCTAACCATCTTTCGTTAACGAAATACATACCACATCTTGTAGCTTCGTTAGCGATTGCATCCTGAGCCTGCTTCTTAGTGCCTACAAAAAGAATTGTACCACCATCAGCAACGATATCAGAAACTGCCTTATAAGCTTCGTCAACCTTTCCTACTGACTTCTGTAAGTCGATGATATGGATACCATTTCTTTCTGTGTAGATGTACTTAGCCATCTTAGGATTCCATCTTCTTGTCTGATGTCCGAAATGAACACCTGCTTCAAGTAACTGTTTCATTGAAATTACGCTCATTTTAATACCTCCATTGGTTAAATAATCTTTTGCGGGTTTCTTACTTGCATGACAACCAGGGCGTATACTGGCACCAGCCACACAATCCACCTGCATGTTTTTTCACACGAAATGCATTATACCAATAGTATCAATTATTTGCAAGTGTTTTTTTGCATATTTTTCATGATTAATATAATTCATCCGGATTTTATTACGAATATTATACAATCACTTACACTAAGCATTTTAATTCGTTATCCTGCATTATTAAACACATTTCTAAACCATTTACCTGTTTCTGATAAATCATCATCGCTCCAGTCACCCGTCTTATCACATGATGGGCTTATAAGTGCTGACGTCTCATTTTTATTACTAAGACTCCAGGCTATAACACTGACACCTCTGCTGCCTATAAGGTTCATCCATTCTTCTGCTGAGTCATAGTCAATTCCACCATTGCCTGAAGCATCACATATGCTGCATTCACTTATAAACACAGCAACACCTGCATCCAATGCAGCCACAAGTTTATTTCTTATCCATTCCTTATGTGTACCTGCGTAAAAATGCAATGCATACATAACATTATCATCATCTATCTGATTACCTATTACGGCATCAACATCCTGTGACCATGTGTTAGTTCCGACTATAATAACTGCATCACTATCATATTGCCTTATACAGCTGATAATATCAACCGCATATGGTTTAATTACAGAATTCCATTCTGAGTTCTGCGGTTCATTACATATTTCGTATAATACATTATCACTGCCAGCATATTTTTCAGCCATTTCACTAAAGAAGCTGACAGCTTCATCCTTATTCTGATACGGATTGGAATCACTTAATATATGCCAGTCTATTATCACATACATTCCCAACTCTGATGCATATCTTACACCCTTATCTATAAGTTCCTTTAATGCATCCTTATCACCACCATTACAATATCCACCATATTCTTCTGTATACATGGCAAGCCTTACTACATTCACATTCCATTCATCCCTTAACGTTCTGAATGCATCCATATTAACATATTGAGGATACCACGCTAAGCCATGCGTACTCACACCCCTTAACCAAACATAGTTACCTGATTCATCAACCAGATGTGTTCCTTCAACATGCAGCCGGCCAACTGCATTTTTAGTATAATCAGTTATTGATTCACCAGCTGCATTACCATGTCTGTTACTATCTTCAGCTATATCATTTTCAATATTATTTTTGTAATCAATATCAGATTCATTACCGCGATTATTTTCATATGATATTGTATCTTCTTTTATATCATCTATATCATCATGACTTATGCCGGTTTTATCAGGTTTATATACCCTTTGCACACCATTTATGTCTAATGTTAATTCATATCCAGCTATATTTTCCGAAATATTTTTAATATCATCCGTACTTGCTATAAGGCCGATTCCCTGTGTTTTATCATCCACTGCTATAACTTTATTATACTGGACTGGTGTGATTGATATGCTTTCATTATCCTGTGTATTTTCAATATTACAGTTCCAGTTCTGTTCTATTCTGGTATCTTTGCTTGTAGGAATTGTAAGTGTCCAGCCATCAATCTGACTATCATATGTATTTTTTACAGCAATATCAACCTGCGCATATTTTCTTTCTCCTGATTCCCATGTATTACTTATTGTAAATTCAGCTATGGCATATTTAGCGGCATTTTCTTCATAGATACCAGCTTTATTGACATCATCAGCTTTATCATACACATTATTATCATTTATTGCATCATTGGTATTGTTTAACACATTAGTACTATTAGTAGCACTATCATCATGTCTTATGTTTTTTGTAACATTAAACACAATAAGCAGACCTGCTATTATGACTACCAGGCCTGCTATTATACTTATATATATTTTATCTTTTCTTTGCATATTATGAAACATAAATATAACCTTCCTCTCATTGTCTGGTTAATATTTTAGCAACATTTTCGTAAGTATCACTCTTATTCAGTTCAAAGTCACCTTCCTGAATAATCCTTGAATACCCATTATCATACATATATTGTATGAATTCATCTGCACTGTCTATTACACCTTTATCTTCAAGCATTCTCGCTATATCTGATGCCACTGTTACTGCATCTATATGTACAGAAACCTTTTCATTTCCTGCCTCTCCCGAACTATCAGGTCTTTGTGGTTTGGATGTTTCAGTTTCTTTATTGCTTTCTATTGTAACAGATGTACCCTCTTCATTATTCTTTATGTTGTTGTCCGTTTTAGAATTCTGTGTCGTATTATCCTCCGTGCTGGATTCTAATACTGCTGCATCTGTTGTCGAAGCATCTGAATTTTTAACTTCTGCCTGTGTTGTATATGCAATAACAGACCCGGTTGTTTGCTGTGTATTTATGTCATTATTAACTGCATTACCTGCAGATGTAATCTTATTAGCTATCATAAGAACAAGAACTGCCAGTATTATTCCACTTCCCAGACCACACATATAGTATTTTAATTTCATAACTTTATCCTGTCAAAACTAATTATTACCTGAATTAAGATTAATAATAAGTCTTACCTCTCCAACTCCTATTTTAAGTCTTTTAGCAATATCAACATCACTATAACCATTTTCATATAGCTTTGTTATTTTTTCATTACGAGATAATGTATCTTCAAGAATAAAGTCATTAATATCCGGCTTAACTGTATTCTTTATATTATTTTTCACATTATCCTGCATTTTCCTATCCTTATATGAATAAGACGATTTATTCATTCTGGTTGCATTGACATCCTTAACTGTAGTCTTAATCTCTTTATCCTTTTCGTTAAGCATATCATACATGAACATAACTTCATTATGATTCCGGTTTATTTCTTTAAGAACACCATCCGCATATTCATTCATCTCAAGGATTTTGGTATTGGATATTTTATCAAGCCTTGCTTCTGTCTTGTCTTCCATATCCTGCATCTTTTGTTCAATTATATTATCAATCGTCTGTGACACCTGACTCACCTGGCTTGCTGCATCATAAGAAGAAACAGAAGAATCTGTATCTTTATTATTGTCATTATCTGTTATTCCTAATATAATGCCAATAATAACACATATTATTCCTATTACCAAAAGTACAATTTCTACTGTTCCCATTATTTCCTCCACAAACACATCCTAGATTTTGACATCAAAATCAACATCCTGATATTCCTGTCCTTTTATGATTACTTTTCCATCAGCAGTTTTGTTTTTGCCTTCTTTGCGCTCTGAGTGATACTCATTATCACTTTTATCCCTTGCATCAAACTTTTTCTGACTATTACTGGCATCATCTTTATGGTTAACCTTTTCCGACTTGACATTAGCCTCTTTCTGTGACTGAACTACCATTGTCTGCTGTTCAACCATAGGTCTTGCATCTTCTCCATGTCTTATCTGCGATACTGTATTCTGCTGCTGGATCATACCAAATTCTGTCGGTCTTATTACCATAACACTCTCCATTTCTGCTTATAATGGCACACTCTTTATATCAGCACCTTCTTTTCTGAACTGGCAATAATTGTATTTTTCCTTAAGGAACATACATATATCTCCAAACATAAGCTTAGTACCAACATATGCAACATTCGACACTTTAATACATGCGTTCTTTTCCTCGCCTATACTTGATCTTATCTGCTCAAACTCTTTTTTATCCGCATTAAGTTCCTGATCAAGTATAAGAAGATTACGCATCGTTTTTGATAACATTTCCTGTTTTTCTTTATCCAGAGTACCTTCCATGTCCTGTTTTTTTCTTAACGCAGTCATCAACTGGGTAAGCTGTATCTTATTATCACCTTTTACACTAAGGCTTTTTCTTAACTCATCCATTCTTTTTTTCATCGCCGGATTAACTCCTACGCCAACTACAGTTGCTGTTCCCATCTCATTGCCTATGGTTTTCGCCTGTATAACTGATGTTGCTTTAACATCACCACCTATTATAAGACCTTTCTTACCAGTTGCGTTGATTGAGCCCTTTGCAACAACGCGTGAATGTAATATAGAGTCTGCTTCTATGTCTCCATCTGCCTCAACAAGACTTGCACTTTCAATAAACTTGGAAACAATATTACCGCCAGCTTTTATAACTGCTTTGTTCATTCCCTGAACGCCTCTGTTTAATGTTACATTACCGCCTGCAATGACAGTTGCTCCTTCAACAACACCTTGTACAACAACATCACCTTTGGCCTTGACAGAAAATCCTGCAAGTATGTTTCCTTTAATCATAACATCTCCATTATACTCAATGTCGCCTGTCGAGTTATCTATATTCACAAGCTCGAGTACATTGGAAACAAAAATTTTATCATTTTCAAGTATAACATGACCATTAACCTGACTTATAAGCTGTTTTCCATCATCTGATATCACCAGATCACGTCCAAATCTGAACACTATATGTTTAACTTTATCAGGATTAACTTTCCTGCCTGACACATCAATTCCTGCTTCCCCTGCATCTTCAGGATGAAGTATTGCTACAACATCTCCTGCTTTAATATGATTAACATTCTCAAGCGAATGAAAATCAACTGTGCCATCATCGTTCATTTTAGGTCTTGGCTTTAAATCCTGATTAAATTTATATTCTATATATCCGTCTTTACCTTCTCTTGGCATTTTTCCGACAGCTACAATATATGCCTTGCCATATTGTCTTTCGTGTATAAATGTATCAATAACACTTTCATCAATGCCATATATAACACCTTTGTGTTTTAAATCCTGTATTATTTCAGTCTTATCCAATTTGGCTCCATTTTCAAACGGTGGATAAAAGACTGCTTCAACCTTCATACCATCATAGCTTACTTTATAGTCCCCGAATTCACCATAAGCTAATTGTGTTTCATCAGAAACCTTAAGTGTTGTTTCTGCTAAAGCCCCCGCTTTAACAGCTTCCATCAGCTTAACACTATCACATTCAATTTTCTTTTTATCTACATAAAACATAACATCATCTATTGATGCCGTCTTAACCCCCTGTTTTGGTGGGTATACTGTTATATACAATCCATCTTCTTTACTAGAAAATTGAAAATACCCCGACATACATTCTTCAATCATCTGCAACCCACTTTCTCTCCAGTATACTAAACCGGAAACATATATTCACCCATAATCTTTTTCATCTTGTTAAGAGCCTTCGTATGTAACTGAGAAACTCTTGACTCTGACACTTCAAGTGTCATACTTATTTCTTTAAGTGTCATATCTTCATAATAATATAACACAATAACACTTCTTTCCTTTTCAGTAAGTGTATCTATAGCTTCTATTAATTTTTTCTTTGTTTCCTCTTTTTCAACAACAGCTTCCGGCTGGTCAAAATGAGAATTACCAACATTCTCCATCTTAACCTCACTTCCAGCTTCTGTATATTCGTCAAGTGAAATAAGATTAGACGACTTCATCTGTCCCTGCCATTCACTTAACTCTTCTATTGATATTCCTAATTCACGAGCCAGTTCTTCATCAGTAGCAACTTTTCCTGTCTCTGATTCAAACTTGGCCATAGCCATATCTATTTTCTTTTGTTTTTGTCTAAGCGATCTTGGTATCCAGTCCATTTTTCTTATCTGATCAAGAATCGCTCCTCTTATCCTCAGACTCGCATATGTCTCAAACTTGACATTCTTACCGAAATCAAACTTATCTATAGCATCAATCAGTCCAAATACCCCGTATCCAACAAGATCATCATACTCTACATTGTATCCAAGATACATATTCATCCTGCCGGCTACCAGCTTTACAAGCTGCGCATATTCTTCAATAAGTTGTTCCCTGATTTCACTATTATGACTTGCCATGTACTTTTCCCATAGCTTGTTTCTTCCCACTTCATCCATAAAAGAATGCCCCCGTAACGATCATATTATTATTTATACCGCTTCCTTGGAATCTTCTGAATTCTTTTTTTCTGACTCAGCTATCCTTGCTTCAACTTCTTCTTTTTCTTTTTCAAGCCGCTCTTCTTCCGCTTTTTCTTCCTCTTTTGCTATATACCTGTCACATATAAAACATATAATTCTGCTGACAATATAAAATGCTGCCATCACAAGTACAAGTATTTTTATGAATGTCAGCAGCTCATATTTATTAATAAGCATAACGACCGCTGTTATAAAACCGGCTGATAATGATACAATTGCAGATACATTTCTAAATCTCTTCATATGACATCCTCACAAAATGCTTATATAACTTTTCTAGGCTTTCCAACCGATTTAATAACATAATCACCAGTTTCTGAATAGAATTCTACTGTCCTACCATAATTAAGTCCACAATCTTCTGATAAAAGCCTTATATTAAGCTCTGCCAGTTTTTTCTTTACAGCCTCAACATTACGCTCGCCAACCCTTAACGTATCATTGTTGGTCTTCATAGCAAACATCTGAGCTCCACCTGCAATCTTGGCAACAAGTCTAGAACGGTTTGCACCAAGCCTGACCATCTGGGAAATTAACTCATCTATTCCACTATCAGCATATTTAGCTGTATTAGTATTATTCTTAAACTGTGTACTATCTGGTAACATACAATGCAACAAACCACTTATCTTACTCACCGGGTCGTACAAAGCCACGCCTACACATGAACCTAATCCTAATGTTGTTAATACTTCTGGCGACTTACATGTTTTAAGATCTGCCATTCCAACTTTAATCATTTCATCTAAATTCATAACTAAACTCTCATCCCAAGAATATTATCAGCTAAGAACTCCTAATGAACTAAGAATCTTATCATACGATTCAAGTTCTGGAATAAGAAGAAAATATCCTTTAACAAAATCCAATTCACCAAACTGTGTCTGAATCAATAATAATTTGTCACCGTATTTACCAAATTCCGATGCAGGCACACTAAGTAATGCTCCAACCATATCTATGGTCATCTGTGGAACACCTGCAATTATATTCATATTAGTTAATGAAGAAATAGCTGTAAGATATGAACCCGATGCAATATTACCTATTTCATTTAAAGCCGACATCTCCATCTCTGTAAAATCAGCATTTTCATCAACCTTGGCATCATTATTAAACATAAGTGAATTAACGAGGTGATGAGCTGATCTTGTGTCAAATATAAACATCATCATTCCGTCAATATCGCCTTCTAGTTCTAACAGAATACCCACTACTGTCTGGTCTTCACTACCTATAATTGAAGATATCTCGTTAAATGGTATTAATGCCACCTTAGGAACCGACATATCCATTTTAACATTAAGCATTGTTGATAATGCTGTTGTTGCGTTACCCGCACCTATGTTTCCAATTTCTTTTAAAACATCAA
Organism: Lachnospira sp.; assembly: GCA_050872365.1. Taxonomy (GTDB): domain Bacteria; phylum Bacillota; class Clostridia; order Lachnospirales; family Lachnospiraceae; genus Lachnospira. Next base: position 137 of record JBNMGS010000055.1, on the reverse strand, counting down.
ACTGTACATCATCAAGCTTATCTAAACTTACCTTTGACATAACGACCTCAATTCCGTGCAAATATATTGAATATAACAAAAAACAGCTGCTGTTTATACATTCTGCCTAAACAGCAGCTGTAGGATAATCAATGCAC
>JBNMGS010000054.1:0-8382 GCA_050872365.1 Lachnospira sp. | reverse complement strand
GCTGCAAATATATCAAGTATAACCATAGTCCTATCCATAATCTTAGTATCAAGAACATCTTCTAAGTTTCTTAGCTGTGCCGGAGATAATTCATCATCACATATAATCCCGGTTGCACCCAGCTCACTTATCATAACTTTTAACTCTTCGAGTTTTCCTTTTCCTATATAAGTTGCAGGATGAAAGCTGTCTCTTGGCTGAATCATCTTTCCGACTGTCACCGCACCAGCTGTTTTAGCAAGTTCTGAAAGTTCCTCTAAAGATTTCTCACAATCATCCGCAGGGTCAAGTTCAACCCCGACAAGTATAACTTTTTCCTGTTCTTCATCTGTTACATATATTGCCATATGTTCCTCACTTTTATTATTATATTTTATTTCTTTTTAGTATCATCTGTTGTGTCAGTATTTTTAATATCATCAGTATTTTCAACCGCATCTGGTCTTGAAGATATATAGTCACTCAGATAATTAGACACTTCTTTCTCCTCCGGATACCCCATTATGTTAGATGTTATATCACCAGCCTCTTTCATACTCCACGATGCAATCTCTTTTCTGACCTCAAGTACTCGGCTTACACCAACTGAGAATTCATCAAGTCCGTAAGATAATAATAAGGGTATCATGCGTTCATCCGCTGCTGCCTCTCCACACATACCAACATCAATCCCTGCATTATGTGCACATTCTATTATTCTTTTAATACTTCTAAGAACTGCCGGATTAAGTGCAGAATACAGATAAGAAACATTCTCGTTGCCTCTGTCAACCGCAAGTGTATACTGTGTCAGATCATTAGTTCCTATAGAGAAGAAATCAACTTCCTTTGCAAGAACATCTGCCATTATAGCTGCTGCCGGTGTTTCTACCATAATACCCACTTTAATATCCGCATCATACTTAATATCCTTCTTATCTAAATCCCTGCATATTCCTGCTATAATTTTCTTAACTGCATGTACCTCTGAAACTGATGTTATCATAGGTATCATAATTCTTATGTTCCCATATGCACTTGCTCTTAATATTGCCCTTAACTGTGTAGTAAACACATCTACCCTGTCAAGACAGAACCTTATTGCCCTATAACCTAAAAACGGATTCGTTTCCTTGGAAAGTCCCATATACGGAATGTCTTTATCACCGCCTATATCAAGAGTTCTTATAGTCAATTCCCTGCCATCAAGCAAAACAGCTGCTTTCTTATATTCTGTAAACTGTTCTTCCTCTGTTGGAAGCTTGCTTCCATTCATAAAAAGGAATTCTGTCCTAAACAATCCTACTCCCTCAGCACCATCCTTAACTGCCTTTGCTGCATCAAGTGCATTACCTATATTAGCAGCAAGCATTACTCGTTTTCCATCTCTGGTTATAGTCTGTTTATTAATATATTTCTTAAGTTCGACAACACTCTCATCATACTGTCTTTTCTTTTTAGTATATATCTTTGTAGTTATGGCGCTTGGTGATACAAACACCTCACCATATGCACCATCAACTATTATATTCTCTCCATCCTTAACATCACTGCATATTCCCTTAACACTTAACACCGCCGGTATCTCTAATGCTCTGGCAAGTATGGATGCATGGGAGGTATCTCCGCCTTTTTCTGACACAATACCAGCTATATGCTCTGTATCCATATTAGCCGTCATAGATGGATGTATCTCATCCGCTATAATAATTGTATTATCAGGAAGATGTGTAAGGTCAATATTCTTAACACCAAGAAGTATTGCCGTCAATCTTCCCCTCATATCCTCAATATCTGTTACACGCTGTGCCATAGCTTCATTATCCATACTAAGAAACAGCTGTTTTAACGACTCACAGGCTTCGTAAAGTGCTGCTTCAGCATTGATATTGTTCTTTTTTATAATATTCTCAACCTCTGATGTAAGCTGTATATCACTGGCAAGATATTCCTGATTCTTAAGAACAAGTGCATTTTTATCATCACCATTCAGTTTAGCCGTAAGCTTTTTTATAAGCTCATCTGTCTCACTTACAAATGTATCAACTCCATCTTTATATCTTTGAATCTCAGAATCAACATCTTCTACCTTATACCTTGTTATCTCACACTCTGTATTCTTTAAAACAAGTGCTTTTCCTATTCCAATTCCCTTAGATGTACCAATTCCCCTTAACATACATACCTCCTTGTTTTTACGAAGTAAAAATGCGACTGTTATTTATTAAATACGTATTTAATCATATTCGTAATCGTCTCGCTTGTATTTCTTGAATATACAACCTCCCTGGCTGTAACAGGAACATCTGTTATTATATTATCTATGCCTTTATTGGCAAGATTCTTTATAGATGTATCGTTATTAACAGTCCATGCATATACCTGTTTACCCGTGTTATGAATAGCATCAACAACTCTCTTTGTAAGAAATGATGCATTAACACTAAAGAAATCAACTCTTGTGTCCTCGTAAAACTTTCCATACGCTACAGATAATATATACCCGGTCTGTATATCTTTGTCTATATTCTTCACTGCAATCAACGCATCGTAGTCAAAGGATGTTATAACACAATCATCTTCCATAGCATATTTTTTTATAAGGTCAACAACCTTCCCTGCTACTATATCGCTATCCGGTGATGATTTAATCTCAACATTAAGCTTTATGCTTATTGCACTTCCCTTTACCAGCTTTAACACCTCTTCAAAAGAAGGCACCTGTTCTCCCCTGTATTTTTCAGAAAACCAATATCCAGCATCAAGCTTTTTTACCTCGTCATATGTCATATCTGTTATATTCTTAGCTACACCTGTTGTCCTGTATGCAGATGTATCATGCATGACAACTATATATCCATCACTTGTCATCTGCACATCGAGCTCTATATAATCAGCCATATCATCTATAGCCTGCCTAAACGCCGCCAGTGTATTCTCTGGAGCTTCCTTGGATGCTCCCCTGTGTGCTGTTATCTGCGTATCATGAAATATAGCAACTCTTTCAAAAGGATTACTGTTAAATGTCAATACAACATATAAAACATCAAGCACAATCGACATTGCAAGAACAACCGAATATATAATCCTGTTAACCCGTGCACTTCCCTCATCTATATCTACAAATTCAAAATTAATACATGAAAGATCCTCATACTTATAATACATATATGATATCATAGAGAACGAACAAGGTATAGATATAAATACAAGAAATAATCTGACTACAGTCCTTAATGTACTAAGCACTGAAAGATACACTGCACTTCCTATATAGGCAAGATCAAGAATCTTAACCCCGGCAATAAGAATAACCGATATAACTAAATAAAATATATAAATAGCTGCCAGAAGAGCAAGATTATAAAGTATGACTACTCCCAATATCTGTATAACTTTTTTTTTCACAATAAGTCTGCTTTTCACACAGGCTTCCTTGAAACTCTTTCCTTCCATCATATATATATTGAATGAAAAAATATCTCTTATAACATAATAAAGAATAAAAATCACAACAGCTGCTGCCACAATATATATAAGAACCCTGTTACGCTTTATTGCATTTTCTATAAGATTCTTTACAGTTTCACTTAACACTATATTCCCTACAACTGTCACATTAATAGCTATTATGGATATAAGGAAATATAAAAAAAGCGGTATGCTCTGAATCCTTACCAGCTTTTTAAGCCGTAAAAAGGCATTATATATATTATCTATAATAGAAGCCTGTATACCTTTTCTCTTAGTTTCAAAACATACTGCAAGATATGCCATTTCATATACACAGTAAATTATGAATCCCATTACTCCAATAAGACAGAATAATATTATCACAGGATTCATAAATGCTTTCGCTATATATTCATTTGTCAGATAATTAATTCCTGTAATTCTCATACACAGACGGATAACGCCGGCAACAACAGGATAAAATACAGCAACTGCAAGAAGTTTATAAGCAAATTCAAACAATAATATATGTCTTTTACTCCTCTTTAACAGTTTTATATTATCTTTAAGGCTATTTAACATACTTCACCCCGAAATTCTGAAATCATTTATGAAATCTTGTAAGTATACTGTTGTACCTTGCTGCATGCACAACCGCATCTCCCATCTTTTTATTCAATAAACGCTTAGTAAAATGGTATGAAAAATCACAGACATATGATACAACAAGTATAACCGATAAAACCATACCCGCACGCATATCTATTGAAAATACCACACGCTCTACAAGTCTGTTAAACACACCGAATATAAATACTGCTAACAATCCCCAGCCCAGTGTGCTCTGCAGACATATTATTCCCTTGTAGTTGAACTTAAGATGGTCATAATTCCACCACACCTCGCCAAAAAGCTTAAGCATAAGCTGTGCTGTCATATACTCAAATATAGTTGCACATATAGCTCCCAATACATATAACGCCACGTAATTATTCTGTATAGGCGCAAATATATTAAATGCTATAAATGTTCCAAAACCATATATAACACAGAATGGCAGCTTGGCAAAACCTCTGTTTTCCCAATAACCAAGCTGTTTTCTAATAACAACACATTCCATCGCCCATCCAAAAAAACTGTATATAAAAAACCAGATTGCCAACTGGTTAATGTTCATTCCTCTGAAACTGAAATTCAATAATATATTGTGCATAACTCTCCTTATAACTTACTCTTTGACTTTTCTGCACTCGCAAAACTACGCTTTCGCACTATATCGTTATGCTTTGCATGACTATTTGCCCGATATAAGCTGTTTTACTTACATCTTATTTTTTCTAATTCCCCTATTACAACACAATTCCGCTCCACTTATATTATAATATTGTTACCATTATGATCCGGCCAAAAAAGTTACATCGCCACTAATAATAATATATTATAATATACCAATGGAGCGGTTAATTATACATCTACTATGCATTTACAAGCTCATCAAGTGTTGTTCTTATTGCCTTGATGAAATCCTGTGTATTCAGTGTTACAGGATTCTCTAATGTTGTTATAAGTGCAAGATCCTTTGTCATCTTACCGTCTTCTACTGTCTTTATACAAGCTTTCTCAAGTGTATCAGCAAACTTGCTAAGTTCAGGAATAGAATCGAGTTCTCCTCTCTTTCTTAATGCTCCTGTCCATGCAAATATAGTAGCTATAGGATTTGTTGATGTTTCCTCTCCCTTAAGATGCTTATAATAATGTCTCTGTACCGTACCATGTGCGGCTTCGTATTCATAGTATCCGTTAGGTGATACAAGTACTGATGTCATCATTGATAATGAGCCAAATGCTGTAGCCACCATATCTGACATAACATCACCATCATAGTTCTTGCAAGCCCAGATATAACCACCCTCTGAACGGATAACTCTTGCTACTGCATCATCTATAAGTGTATAGAAATATTCAATTCCTGCTTCCTTAAACTTATCAGCATAGTCTTTATCATATATCTCCTGGAATATATCCTTGAATGTATGGTCATACTTCTTAGATATAGTATCCTTTGTTGCAAACCAGAGATCCTGCTTTGTTTCAAGTGCAAAATTAAAACAGCTTCTTGCAAAATTCTCTATAGAATCGTTAAGATTATGCATTCCCTGTATAATACCTGCACCCTTGAAGTTATGTATAAGCTCTCTTGTTTCATTACCCTGTTCATCCGTGTATACAAGTTCTGCCTTTCCAGGTGCCGGAATCTTCATCTCTGATGCCTTATATACATCACCATATGCATGTCTTGCTATAGTTATAGGCTTCTTCCATGTCTTAACATATGGTTCAATGCCCTTTACAATAATAGGTGCCCTGAAAACTGTACCATCTAACATAGCCCTTATAGTTCCATTAGGGCTCTTATACATTTCCTTAAGGTTATATTCCTTAACTCTTGCTGCATTAGGAGTGATTGTAGCACACTTGACTGCAACACCATACTTCTTAGTAGCTTCTGCTGAATCTATAGTAACCTGATCGTTTGTCTCATTACGATGAACAAGTCCAAGATCATAATATTCTGTGTTAAGGTCTATATAAGGAAGTAAAAGTTCATCCTTAATAAGCTTCCATAACACTCTTGTCATCTCATCTCCATCCATCTCTACGAGTGGTGTCGTCATTTTTATCTTTTCCATACCGCAATCCTCCATATTGTGCATTTAATATTGGAACCGGGAGCATCATAACAAATCTTTAACCCGCTTCTGATACTCTCATCATTATATCCAGGATATTATTAAAATTTGCTTACAATTATAAAATATTTTTATTACTTTGTAAATGCTTTAAAGTAAATGCTTTAAATACTTTAAATACGTAATATATCAGGCACTATACCTCGCTCCGTTATCACCTGCATAATTTTCCCCCAATAATTACACAATAATTATCAACACATTTTCTTGTATTAAATATCCCATTTTGTTATAATTGTATAATTGATTTATAACTTTATGTCAAAGAAAGGACGGTTTTGTAATATGTGCGGTTTTGCTGGATTTACAGGATACCTTGAGAATGGTAAGGATGTTCTTACTGATATGATGAATAAAATCATCCACAGAGGACCTGACAGTGCCGGTCAGTATATAGACGACAAGGCTTATATGGGTTTTAGAAGACTTTCTATCATTGACCTTGATAACGGAAGTCAGCCTATGTTTAATGAAAACAAAAAAATTGTTATCACATTTAATGGTGAAATATATAATTATCAGGATTTGAGAAAAGAACTTATTGAAAAAGGGCATACATTTGCTAACAATTCTGATACAGAAGTTCTTATTCACGCTTATGAAGAATACGGCGAAGATATGCTAAATAAGCTTCGTGGTATGTTTGCCTTCGTTATATGGGACAGTGAAAAAGAAACTCTCTTTGGTGCAAGAGATTTCTTTGGTATTAAGCCTTTTTACTACACTGTAGTTGATGGAAATATAATATATGGTTCTGAAATTAAGAGTATATTAGCACATCCTGCTTATAAGAAGGAAGTCAACGATGTTGCACTTGAGAATTATCTCACATTCCAGTATTCAGTACTTCCCGAAACATTCTTCAAGGGTGTATACAAGCTTATGCCTGGACATTGCTTCACTTTCCATGATGGACAGATTAATATAAAAAGATACTGGGAACCTACATTTGAAGCCGACGAAAGTAAGTCATTGGATGAATTCGTTCAGGAAATCGATGATGCCATGCACGATTCTGTAGAGCATCATAAGATCAGTGATGTTGAAGTTGGTTCATTTCTCTCAAGCGGTGTTGATTCAAGCTATGTAGCTGCTACATTCAACGGCGACAAAACATTTACAGTTGGATTCGATTATGAGAAATATAACGAAATAGACTATGCAAAGGCTTTATCAGAAAAGATTCAGATTGATAACTATTCAAAGCTTGTTTCAAGCGAAGAATACTGGGCTGCTATTCCTAAGATACAGTACCACATGGATGAGCCTTTAGCTGATCCTGCTGCCATAGCGCTTTACTTCGTAAGCCAGACTGCTGCCAAGCATGTTAAGGTTTCTATGTCAGGCGAAGGTGCTGATGAGTTCTTTGGTGGATATAACATTTACAAAGAACCTCTTGATACAGCTGGTTACAGAAAGCTGCCAAAGGGTCTGCGAAAGGGACTTGCTAATGTTGCACAGGCTATTCCTTTTAAGTTTAAAGGTAAGAATTTCCTTATAAGAGGAAGCAAGGATATCGAAGAACGCTTCATCGGTAACGCATTTATGTTCAACGAAAAGGAACGTGCAAAGATATTAAAGAATCCTACAGGCAAGTATGACCACAGGGAACTCACTAAACCTTTCTATGACAAGGTTAAAGATAAAGATGATGTAACTAAAATGCAATATATTGACATCAATTTCTGGCTTATCGGCGATATTCTTCTTAAGGCCGATAAGATGAGTATGGCACACAGCCTTGAAGTTCGTGTTCCTTTCCTTGATAAGGAAGTATTCAATGTTGCAAGAACCATACCTACTAAGTATAAGGTTAATAAGTCTAATACCAAGTATGCTATGCGTATGGCTGCACATAAGTATCTTCCAGATATGGTTGCCGAAAAGAAAAAGCTTGGATTTCCTGTTCCTATAAGAATCTGGCTTAAGGACGACAAGTACTACAATAAGATTAAGAAAGCCTTCACAAGCGAAGCTGCAGAAAAATATTTCAACACAAAGGAGCTTGTTAAATATCTTGATGAGCATAAAGAAGGAAAAGCTGATAACTCAAGAAAGATATGGACAGTATATATGTTCCTTGTATGGTACAATGATTTCTTCGGTGATTCTGAATATGCAGCTTAATTACTGTTTAACACACATTCTTAACGTACGGACGACATAATATAAGTGAAAATCGGTGTTGCACATACATCAT